>NZ_PNCP01000003.1:0-80732 GCF_005886115.1 Pseudoalteromonas sp. S4492 | reverse complement strand
CCTATTGCCTATCGCCTTTACAGATGCCACTAGCAACTTTCCCCTAGCAACTTTCCCCTAGCAACTTTCCCCTAGCAACTTTCCCCTAGAAACTTTCCCCTCACTAACTCACACCTACTCCTCAATCGCGGGCCACAAACTTTCACCGTCGCTATCGATTGGGCTTAAAATCTCAAGGCCTAGAATTTTGGCGATCAGCGGGTACACATCTAAATTACTTACTTCGTCTAAACGCAGGCCTTGTTTAAAGGCGGGGCCGGTGGCGATAAAGGTTGCGGCCATATCTTCGCTATAGGCGTAACCGTGAGTGCCTAAATAACCGGCCATTTTACTGTCGGTAAACACTCGAGGGGCATCGGTTTGTAAAATAATATCGCCAACGCGTGTGCCTTTATCGTAGTGATAATCACGCTTTTGCTGCTCGCTTAGCACGATATAACGACCATCAGCAGCATTAGCGAGCTTTTTACTGAATCCGCTGATGTCTGCTTTGCTATCTGGTTTTGCATAATATAAAACCCGAGGACCGGTGTTTTGCACCATGAAGTTTTCATCTTGCGGCAAGCTATCAATTTTAATGCTAAGGCTTGGATCAACAGACGCCATACCGTGATCAGACACAATCACTAAGTTAATGTTTTCATCAAGCGCTTTTAAACGGCTCGATAAATCAGCCATTAAACTATCGAGCTTTTGCACTGCGTCATACGTCTCTTTGGCATCAGGGCCAAACTCGTGCCCCATGCTATCAACCAGCGAAAAGTAGCTAACCACTAAACGCGGGCGCTGCGCTTTTGGTAAGCTCAACCACTGAATAATTTGATCAACACGCTTTTGGTAGTCGCTGTGTTTTGAATAATGATAAAAGTAATCAGGCAGCATGCCATTAAAGCGCGCATCTGATTCAGGCCAAAAATAAGTGGCGGCTTTTAAGCCTTGCATTTGTGCAAGGTTCCAAAGCGGAATGCCATTCACCCAAGTGCTATCGTCTTTCCCTTTACCCATTTTGTAACAGTCGTTGCGCTCAGTATCGCAAAAGCGGTTCTCGACAATGCCATGATTAACTGGCAATAACCCGGTAATAATCGACAAATGATTCGGGAAGGTTTTGGTCGGATAAACAGGGCGCATTTTACTTGCTCTCACGCCCTGTTCACTGATTGCTTTTAAGTGTTTTGCATGGTGTTTTTCAATGTAATCCCAACGAAAGCCATCTATCGAAATAAGCACGACCGATTGCTCTTGCTCCGCTTTTACAAGAGAGCTGAATGCTAATAAACCCGCTAAAACTAATTGCCAAATACGCATGCGAAACCCTTTTTAGTTCAATTTGTTAATTTGCTCAGAAACTTTATCAAACTGTTTTGAAAATTTTGTGATCATGCTTTCTAGCTTTTTCACACTACGTTTTAAACGTGAGCCGTTTATTTGGCTATAAATAAAGCCCCAAACGCCCGTAACCACACTTAACACAATAAACACTGCAACGGGTAGGCCATCTAAGTGCTCAACCACTTGCGGGTAATTATTGAGTAAATCAATGCCAGCATCTGGCACAAGTGTATTTACTAATGGGTAAAAATCTTGAGCATCAAAGTACCACGCTAGCCCTACTGACGTTAGGCCAAGCAATACCATACGGTTAAAACCATGCACCATACCAAAGTTTCTGACAGAAGAGTTGTTGTACTTAATGTCTTTACTCACATTAACCGCATACTCACGGTAATACTCAGAATAGCGCTTTGTATCGACACTGCTGAAGGCGTAATACACCCAATCACCAATATCGACAGAGCCTAGTAAATCTTCACCCGCTTTAAAAATAAACGGCTCACCCGATGCGGTTTCGAGCATGATTTCACCTTTTAAAGTGGTGCTACGATTACGATAAACCTCAACGCGCTCTTTTACATCGCTACCAACATACATGCCACCTCGATAGGTGGTTGTGGTTTCTGTGGTGGTCACGGTTTGGCGGGTTTCATTAGCATGTGCGCTTTGCTCTTTTTCTAATACTTTGCCAAGCACTGCACGGTGATGAATAGTGCCTTTTTCGTTACGTGCCCAAACATTTTTATGCACATAATCGTTTTCATAAGCAAGGCTATACTCATCCATAATGGCATGCTCAAGCTGAGCAATACTGGTTGGTTTTGTTATGCTTGGCTCTAACGCTTTTTGAATGCTAATGGCTTGCTCATCATCTTTTGCAAGTGATTGTTCTTTTTCAGCAATCGCTTCAACGTGTTGCTTAGCGCCACAGCAATAACAATGCGCAGCATCTTGGCTAATACGCTGCTGGCAAGAGATACAAATAACATCTGACTTACTCGGCGTTCTTGCCAGCATGTTATAACCCAATTGATTTAGGGTGGTCGATAGCATCACATCTGTTGCTGCTAAAATCGCATCATACTTTGCTTCTTGTTTGGCTTTAGCTTTTTTATGGTAGTTGTGCTCTGCCATAAATACCCCTATTGCCACAGGCAATGACGCAAGTAGCGCAGGCAAAAACTCAAGCTTTGCAGCAAACAACATGATTAAGAATGTAATAACACTTAGCACCAGCCACAGTATGGTTCCGCCAGTGTAGTTTCGGCTAATGGTTTTGTCCCAGCTGCGATATTGTTGGTCAGCAAAATGCACAATCACAACTGGCATAAAGCGGTCATTTTTAACTACCCGCCTAGCATTGCCATCAGCAATGCGATAATTAAGCGTTAACGGTGTTTCTTGAAATGCGGTGATCACATTACCCTTTTGTAGGTTCGCAATCACATCTTTTTCTGCATCAACACTAAATTCATGAATAATGCCGTCTTTGTCTTCAACTTCTAACCACCAATAACCATATAGCATGTTGTCGTTATTGGTTTTATAGCGGCGCTTATAGTAATACATTGATTTCACAACGCCTGTGATCGTACTCGCTTGTGGCGCATAGTTTTTTACATCAACCAGCAAGTCAGGGCTGAGTTCTTCAACCGTGTGCATTTGTCTTTTTTGCTCAAGAGCTTCTCCACAATCACAACAGTGAAGATCGGTGGCATACACCGTAGTTTGGCAATGTTGCATTTTCATTCCTTGCTTAATTAATTGCTTAAATCAATGGTTAATGTTTGTTCGCCAGCATCTACTTGGTGCCAACGTCGATACGTTTTATACCCAGGCGCCGACACTTGAATATCATAAGCGCCAGTTTTTAATGTCATGCCGGGGCGATATTTAGGGCCGATATTCATAATGCGGATCGTGGCGTTCGCCGGGTTTGTAGTAATGGTAAGTTTGGTTTTTTGCTCTACCAGATATTGTCTACGCTGTTGTTGCTCTTCAGTTAAGTTGGCATCGCCGTGGCGCAAAATATCAACCTTAGCTAAAGCATGACTCATTGGGCTAAAGCTCTCGTAAATATGTAGCTTTTCTTCAAACGCTAACCCCAAAGGATGCAACAGAGGCTGCGCATGCAAGGTCCAACGAATCGCATAACTAAATACCGGATTGCTTGACTCATCGACCTTGTCTAAAAAGTAGTTAACAGGGCTTTGGTCGTCTTCGGTAAAGGTGTTATGCACAAACATTACTGGCACTACCAAAATCAGCGCGGGCATAATTAGCTTTTGCAAAGCAGATACACCAGTCGTTGGCTGCTTTTCTTGCTTAGGTTTAATCAATTGCCACAGTTTTAACGGCAGTTTGCTAAAGGTTAAGCAAATCAAAAACAGTGACAACGACATCGAAATAGGCGGAATAATCACCGAACGCAATGCTTGTTTACCGTATTCGGCATACTCGCCACCATCAGCAAATTTACCTTCTGAGCTATTGAGCATGGCAAGGTATTTGTCGGTGCGTTTTGCAATGTTTGGATCAAGCACCTTGTCTTTAAAGTTCTTTTTGTTCCAATCAGCGCGAATGTTTTTCACATATAAATCGCCCATTCTATCGGCAATTTTTGCTTGAATTTGCGGGTGTAACTGAAACGCAACCCAGCTTAAGTTTGGCTCTAAACTCATGCCGCGTTTGCGCATTTCGCTTTGCCAATGCGCATTTGCTTCGCTGGTTACTTTTGTAGCTACAGCATTGGCAAATGCTTGGCGTTGATCCACATTCCAGTTGCTATCAAGCTCTAGCCCTTTGCTCGCAAAATGTGCTCTAAGCTTCTTTTGCGTTGTTTCGTGAGCACGAAACGCCATTAAGTTTTCGATTGTAAATGGATAGCCCGTTTCACTCACAAACATCTTATGAAAGTTTGGATGTTGTAAAAAACGCAGCTGATAGTGATCAGGGTCATCGGTGTATTTGTAGCGCTTATCTTTAAAGCCGCCATCGCCACCGGTTGCTAAACTAGCAGCTTGTAGTGCGGTATAAACACCACCAGTGAGCACCCCCATCAAAATCGTGCCAGCAGCATTTTCAGCAACCGAAACATCTTCTTCAATAAGCCAGTAATCAGGCTCAATGTAGCCAATACCCGCTTTTAAAATAGTGCTTCGGTAGTCTGCTGCTTCGCGTTCATAACAACGATTGCGACGGTCTTTTTCACTGCTTTTGTCATAACGCTCACGGCATTTGGCAATGCTGTGGTGGTAATCATAAATCTTCGGGCCATACTTTTGTGCGCGCGCTGACGCTTTTGCAATATGGGCTTTTTGCGCTTGTTGGTATTTGCTCCAGCCACTATTGATCTCTTGTTCAACTTGCTGCCAATAACCTTGCTCGCGCTCACCGATACTTGCCAAAGTGCTGTTGTACTTTTTACTGCCATCAGCATAAGCTTTGTATTTAACCACCAGCTCATCATATAACTGGCTGTAGTTTTTATAATGTTTATCAAAATCTTGATACGCTTTTTTCTGTACAAACGCAGCAATAATCTTTCGCTTATCTTGCTCTAGGTTGTCTGAAAGGGCGGCATCGCTATACAGTAAACCACCAAACAGCGCCAAAAAGGTCAGGTTTTCTGAGCTATGTAATTGCTCAGGGTTGTAATCAAGATCATTCACTTTAATTGAGTTAATCGCCAGTGCATCTCTAAGTGCTGCACTGTAGGTAGCAAACTGGCGCTGCTCTGCGGTTGAAGGCTCAATTAAAGTTTTTTCAATGGCATACTTTTGGCCAAAAAACACCACCGGCCAAACTAAGCACAATAAAGCGATAAACGAGATAATGCCACGGCCTACTTTGGCAACCATGGCTTTAGGTAAAAAGTCAGCTAACAGCAGTGCAACACCTACTCCAGATACAGCTCGGCCATAAATTTCGAGGTGTTCAAGGTCTTCAGCAGAAGGCGTTCCTAAACCGACTAAAGAGACTAACTGGGCATTAAAAATTGCCTCGGGTATTAAATATAAAGTAGCTAAAACAAGTAGCAAACAGCGCCACCAAAACGGCTTTATTAAATCAGTCATAGTCTTGTTCTTATTGTTTTTTACGCAGTTCTAGTTCAACAGCAGGATCTGTTTCTAGGCTAAAATCTTCATCGGCTTGGCGAGTCCCTATTTCTAAATTAGGTGCTGAAGGAGCCGATGTTACTTTGGGAATATAAGTCTGTGCTTGGGTTGACTTAAGTGTGCCGCCCACCGCTGGATAAAGCTGGTTCCCTTTATAAGCATACAGCTCATCAAGGCGTTCTAAATCAAGGTCTGCGGGCATGCTGGCAATTAACTTAGCGTCTGCTTCATCGCTAAAAAACGGCTGCATTTTTGGTAATTCGAATACAGAACAAAAGCCATAAACGGTGTCATCCATGATCACAGAATCAGGGCGAAGTGAGCGTGACTGCGCTAATAAGCTGCGCTCATGGTAGTCGTGGCCGTTAATAGAATAAGTGGCAATCATAATACCGCGCGCTTTAGCGACTGGTTTTAAGCGTGCTGCACTTTGCTTGTAATGACGAATATCAAGCACATAACCAAAATTACGTTTGAGCTGCTTGGCTAATTTATCGAGCTTAACTGGGCTGTCGTAACGTTTTTCACGATGATGGCGATTACCTAGTGCTTGTAGGCTCTCAAGTTCTTCTTTGTTACGCTCGTAAATGGGGTCACTACCGGCACCACGCTTAAGATCGCTTGCTAACTTATTCATCGAGGCTTTTGCCGGTGATTGAATAAATGCCAAGTAAATATCCGGATTAATGTCACGCATACGGGTCAGGTTGCGCATTTCTAAACTGCTAAAAAAGTAGTTACCGCCGCCAACAAATTCATACGCTAAGTAATCAAGCATTTTTAAATCATTTACTGAGGCATTTGATTTTATTTCTATATTCAATTTTTGATGAGGTTTGCGATAGCGCGCAAACGTGGCAGCAAGCTCTCTGAATGAAGGTGGCATATCATCGGTAAGTAACCCGGTATCTTGGTTACGATGACGTAAATAACCCCACTCTTTTTTATAGCTCATCGACTCAATTTTGCGGCGCTGGTTATCAACGGTGCCAGTTTCTCGACCAGTACGGGCATCATGATGCACAACCCACACATCGTCACGGGTAATTCGCACATCAATTTCAACAACATCAAAGTTGTTGTCGATGGCATCTATCACCGCGTTAAGTGAGTTTTCGGCATAGCGAATTGAGCCGCGGTGGCTTTGCAAATTAAAGTTACTGCATTGCCTTGTCGAAAGGTAATTAATATTGCCGAGTTGGCTTTCATAAAAACCTCTTGCACGCAGTGCATCCTGTTTGGCCTTAATGGCATTTTTTTCGGCCATCGTTAAGGTGTTTTCAGCGCTTGGCTCAGGGGTACTTTTACAAGCAGTTAAACCAATACAACACAGAAGAATACTGGCTAGTAGCCGTGGTTTTTGAGACAAAATTTGCATCATTGCTATACAGCCAAAAGGCTTTCCTTTCTAATTCAAGATAATGAAGAAGTGCGTAAAACTGAATAATATATGAATAAAGGTCTCGATTTAAAGTAATAACTTTAATAAAAATGAATATTTTAATTTAAGATACAAGCTGTTAGATTAAATTTAATAACTAGCAATGTTTTGCTAACAACATGCAAAAGCCCGATTTTTACCGCTTTGTGGGAATGAAAAATGATCGATTTTGGTAAAAAAATTACGCCAGCGCGCGAAATGCGCTCTACCAATAGCTTACACACTGCGCTTGAAAGTGATCGGGGCCGCATTATTAACAGTGCTGCAATTCGCCGTTTGCAACAAAAAACCCAAGTTTTTCCGCTTGAACGCAATGCTGCAGTGCGCTCAAGGCTTACCCATTCGCTTGAAGTACAACAAGTGGGCCGGTTTATTGTGCAAACCATTTTTAATAAGCTCAGTGATGCAAAGCAAAAAGAATATGGCTTGGCAGGGCTTGAGCGACCGCTAGAGAGCCTAGTAGAAATGGCGTGCCTAATGCACGATATCGGCAACCCTCCATTTGGTCATTTTGGCGAGGCAGCCATCAACCAATGGTTTGAAAAACACTTAGACGCACTAACCCCTGAGCGCTGTAAAGGCATTGGTATTAGTGTGATCTTTAAACACCTTGCCCAAGATATAAAAAGCTTTGAAGGTAATGCCCAAGGTATTCGCATAATTCATTCATTATTATCACTAAACTTAACCTACAGCCAAAGTGCCGGAATTTTAAAATATACGCGCCCAGCCAGCATGGCGAAAAAAGACAGCCCGCAAGATAAAAACTACTTAATGAAAAAAGTGGGCTACTACTTCAGCGAAAAACCCTTTGTAGAAGCACTGCAAACTGAACTCGAAATTGAACAATACTGCCGCCACCCAGCAAGCTACATAATGGAAGCCGCTGATGATATTTCGTATTGTTTGGCCGATATAGAAGATGCGGTAGAAAAAGGCATAATTAGTGTTGAGTCACTATGTGAAAAGCTAAAAGAGCAATACACCCGCACACTCACAAACCTAACCATTGACGATACAAAACACAGCGACTTTGCCGAAAAAGCTATTGATTATGCGTTAAGTAAGGCTCAAGAGCAGCCTTACAATTTTAACAGCGAATTTTTTATCTACCTACGCGTGACCTTGCTACACCCGTTAGTAAGCTACGCAGCAGAGCGCTTTATCAGCAATATAGAAGCCATTTACCACGGTGATTTTAATCAGGCTTTATTAGAAGATCGAAGTCACCTGCACGCCGTTACGCTCACCTTAAAACAAGTGGCGTTAAAGCATGTATTTTGCCACAAAGAAGTAGAGCGTTTAGAGCTACAAGGTTATCGAATTATTAGTGGTTTACTTGATTGCTACAAGCCTTTGCTTGCCCTTGATGCTGATGCATTTAAACGCGTTTTAAAAGGCGATCAAAACTACTTAATTGAAACTCGTCTTGTTAAAAAACTTTCGAATAAACATTTGAATAGCTATCAAAAAGCCATTGATGCCCTAAAAGCCGAACCGGATCATTTTGCCGCCTACGAGTTCTATTATCGCTGCCGATTAATTCAAGATTACATAAGCGGAATGACCGACCAATTTGCTTACGACGAGTACCGCGCACTGATGGTAATAGACTAACCGCGATGAATACGCTTAATTTGTTAACCAAATGTGGATAAATTACCCGTCTCAGCTTAGAATTAATTAACTGTTGGGTCATCGATTAAACCTTACTGGTCTGGAACATATGCCAATTATAAAAACAACTTTTCTCTTATTACTCCTAAGCTTAAGCTTTACGAGTAAAGCGCAGTACAACGAAGCCATGTGTATTTTGTTAAAGCAGCAAATGCACGAGTATCGCTTTAACACCAGCAATAAAAATTATCGCTCAGCTGCCAGAAACTATGAGAAAAACTGCAAAAATCCAACGCCGGTAAATAATGCCGCTGCTTTTGAAAAACTAGAACAACAAACACAAGAAACAGCCCCAGTAAATTCAGCCACTGCGGCTAATCCTGCTGTGCACTCTGGCGCAATTCCAGCAGAGCCAGAAGAAGTTATTGCACCTGTTGCTGAGCAAACGTCTGAACTTATCGAACAACCAATGCCGCAAATGGAGCCGGAAGTTCAGCAGCCAGAGCAAACTGAGATGCCTGCGAAAGTTGACAGAATTACGATTTCAGATGCACCAAAACCTCAGGCTGAACCGGCTTCAAGCCCTGCAGTTCAAGAGCAAGTTGTTGAGTTTGAAACCCAAAGTGCTGACGCTGAAATAGCTGTGGCTGAAAAACCAGCAGACCCAGCACCACAAGCAGAACCAGCACCGAAATCTTTGCCAACACCAGCACCTATTCCAGATCCTATACCAGAACCTATTCCGGCAAATAATGATGGCTCTTCAAGTTCATTACTCATGCCAAGCTTAATTGTGTTGTTGGTATTACTTGTTGCAGGCTTAGTGATTGTGCGTATTCGCCAAAGCAAAAAAGCTGACGCAAATTCAGAACTTGAACAAAGTTTATTACAAGCAAAAGCCCTTAAAGCTGCCGCAGAAGCGCAAGCTGCCGCAGAAAAAGAAGCTGATGAACTCAAAGCAGCAACAGCAGCGGTGCTCGCCGAAGAACAAGAGCACCCACATGAAGACAGCTACCCACTCGCCGACGAGACATTTACTGCAACCGAAACAGATAATAATGACGAGCTTTCTGAGCTTATGCATTTTAGTGCTCAGCGTGACAAAGAAGAGCAAGAATCTGAGAGTTCATCTGAACAAGCAGATGAAGAATTTGCTAACGCCCATCAATTTAACGATCTAGAACTTGGCTACGACGAGAAAAATGCAATTGACGCTGATGACGACTTCTTAGATGAGCAACGCGGCCTTGAGCAAGAGCTCAAACTAGCAAGCCTTGCTTCATCCTATAGCATCAAAGAAGACGCTGAGCCACAAGCCGAAGAGGTTGAGCAAGACGAACCTGAATTAGAAGAACCGAGTTATACCGCTTCTTCATCGTTTGGTTTTGATGAATACTCAACTAAAGAGCCCGTTGCTGACGATGAGCCACCTATTACAGAGCCTGAGCCATTTGAGGCTGCTGAAATTGATGAGCTTGGGCAACCAGAAGTCGAAGAGCCAAGCTTTACGAGTTCGTCATCATTCGGCTTTGATGAATACGCAACAAAAGAGCCAATCGCTGACGATGAGCCAGTGTTAGCTGAAATCGAAGAGCTCGAAAAGCCAGAAATCGATGAGCTGGAGCGGCCAGAAATTGAAGAGCCAAGCTTTACGAGTTCGTCATCGTTTGGTTTTGATGAATACGCAGCGAAAGAGCCAATTGCAGACGATGAGCCTGTTTTAGCTGAAATCGAAGAACTTGAAACGCCTGAAATCGATGAGCTTGATAAACCTGACATAGATAAACTTGAGAAGCCTGAAATTGAAGAGCTAAGCTTCACGAGTTCGTCATCATTCGGCTTTGATGAATACACAACAAAAGAGCCTATTACTGAGGATGAACCGTATAAAGATGAAGTGCCTGAATATGACTTATCGTCATTGATGAGTGATGATTTATCGTTTGCTGATCATTTCGCTGAAGATAAACAAACAGTCACTGCTCCAAACCCAGCAGAAGAACACGACGACATTAACGATGATGATTTAGCTAAAGCCTTACAAGCACTAGAACAAGAACTACAAGATGAACCAGCTTCCATTAATGTAGAAGAGCCGTCACAGCCAGCGGTAGAAACGATTGATCTCTCTGACGAACTGAGAAACGACGATAAGCTTGAAGAGATTGATAGCGACGCTGATAAAGAGTCTGAGCAACAAGATGATAAGCCGCATAATCCATTTGCGAACTTATCGCTTGATCCAAGCTGGGATCCAAACTCTGACGAAAAGCCTGTGATAGAAAGCAAAACCAAACAGCCAAAATCACAAGCCTTGATTGACGCTGAAGAGCGCGCCAAACAGTTTAAAACGGATGAGTGATTAAGTTACGAGGTACGAGTTTCGAGGGGAAAGGTGCGAGATTCGAGGTGCGAGTTTGTAGCAGCGATTTTACATCGCGTTTGATTACCTAAATCCCAGCGCCTATGCTTCCCCGCGTAGGATTGGCTTTAGCCGGGAATGGTTTGAGTAAGGTACGAGAAACGAGTTTCGAGGTGCGAGTCTTTAGCAGCGATTTTACATCGCGTCCTAACGCCTAGCGCCCAAAACCTAGAGCCTAGCCCCTAATGTCTTCACCGTAGGCGTGAAACTTGTCTCGCGCGTCTAAATGAAAAGGTTTACATGGATTATGTTGGGTATCGCTCCGCTCGACCCAACCTACCCTAAACATGAGCAGTTCAAGTGCTGAGCTGAACTCAGAGCCTAGCGCCTAGCACCTAGCTCCTTTCTAACTTCCCCCTCGCATCTCGTACCTCGAAACTCGCTAACTAAACACTCACTTCACCACTGACCGTGGGCGCATTAACCAATGGAAAATAAATATCAAACCAAAAAACACCGACACGGCTAAAACACACAACACAATAATGTTGGTTGGTAAAAACGAATCGGTGCTGTAGCTATAGCGTTTTAGCTCTTGCTCAGCGCTTAACTTAGCTCGTTCGGCTTTGCTAGGTAAAACAAACTCATGAAACGAATCTGTTGGTTTTGCTTCAGTTCGGGCAAGTTGCGCACTTTTTTGCTGCCATAACATATCAAATTGCTGAAACTGAACTTGCTTATTTTCAAGGCACGATTCAAGGTTTTGCAGCTGCAATGAACGAGCTGTACAACGTGGCGGCATCACATAAAAGCGGTCCCATGCAGCTTGTTTGCTGATGTAGGCTTGCTCTGTTAATGGCTTTGCCAAGCTGTTTTCGAGCTCTGCAATGTCAGGGTTATACAACGACGATTTAAGCTCAGCAATTTGCTCTTCACTAAAACAGGTTTCGGATATACGCGCCGATAAGCTTTGAATGCGCTGTTTATAGGCTTCAATTTTGTCGAGAAGATTGGTTTTACGCAGGGCTATTTGTAGCTCTATACGTTCGGCTTGCATGCTTTGACATGCTTCTGAAGGAGCACTTTGCTGCGCCCAAGCAAAAGCGGGCAACAACAAGGCTGTTGTCATTAAAATCCGTTTAATCATTAATTTACGTCACTGTAAAAGTTAGGGGTACAGATTAGCAGTTTCTAGTAAAACTGCAACAAATCTGCGCCAAATTCACTAAAAAGGCTGATCTATCATTACCCAAAAATTGGCCCCTTCTTTTGAATTAGCAAGCTCTGTTCGAACGACTAATCCCGACATCATAGCTCTTAACGAAACACCATAGTCATAATGGTAGTCTTGCCATAATGTATCCAAGGTTAAATGAGGCGACACACGACCCGCTTCTACAAAGCCAACTAACTGAAACCAATCCAGCTTCAAAAACTTTAACCAATTTACATCTGCTATTGGGTTATATTTAAGGGTATAGCGATATTCGAATGCCCCATAAATAGCGGCTTTGTCATGAAACCGATAAAAGTCATAACCCCGTAAACGCTTAAATCCTCCTAATGTAGCGCCTTCGTTATACGGTGCAGCATCAGAGATATACTTAGTGCCATCAAGAGTGTGATTAACTTGCCAGCTAGGTGAATAAGCAGCCCAAAAATTAAATGCTAAAATACGCTGATGAGCAAACTCACTTGCCCCTAAAGAAATAAACTTACTGCCATTAAACTGCCACAAATCCCAATCATAAATATCGTCACTCCCTGGCATTGATTGGCTATAGGCAAGATACTGCCTGCTTCCGTAACTTGGGTTAGTTGCAAAATCGGTGTTGTCATAGAGCAGGCCAAATTCCATTGCTGAAATACTGCCATCTTGTGTACCCTCATTAAATTCAAAGCTTTGCGAGCGCCTAAAATAGCGTGCAGTTGCAACCATTACACCCGATTCCAACGGGTTCCACTGTGCCCCGCCCGATGGCTCAGAAACCAACAAGCCGTTTTTTAGTTGGTAACGCACCATACCTGTTTGCGATGTTGCGCCAAACGGTAAAGCGTATTCGATGCGGGCATCAAACCAATTCGAGCTACCATCGGCTTCTAAATACACCTCGTTTGAAGAGTCATTACTACCGGGGAACACGACGTTGTCAGCAATGGGCACTTTATGGCCTCCGGTATAAGCGCGCTGATCAGGAAAATACGCAGCCATGCCACTGGCACTAAAATACCAGCGCTCTGAATCTAACACCTTATAGTTAAACAGACCTGCCCACGCACCTTCGCTCACATCACCTTTAAATGCAGTAGCGCCAACGGTCATTTGTGGTTGATGGTAACCTTTGATCATGCCACCCACACCAAAGTTTAGCCCCATGGTATCGGTGCTAAATAAGTAGGGAAGCAGTAAAGACTCGTGCTTTTTATTCGCGCTCTCAACACGCTCAATACTTGCTTTTACACGGGAAATATCAGCATTGGCCGTTAGGCTTGCAGCCACACAAACGCCACAAAAAATAACTTTAAAGTTAAGCATTACTAGCTCCTTTAGTAAGCGACTTAAATAAGCATAGCTGGTGCTTAAAAACTTTAAAATGATTTAACGCAAATGTTACTGATGAAGTTGATAAAACTGCTGATCATCTAAAGCAAATTGAGCAAGCAACCAATCTTTAAACAGCTGCACTTTTTGCCATTTAAAATGTTCGGGCGGCGCAGCAAGGTAGTACTTATATTGGCAGTGATACTCATAGTTTGGATAAATCTCTAGCTGACCAAGTTGCAGTTGAGTTTCGATTAACCGCCGCCTTACCATTGCAATACCTTGCCCTGCTAACGTGGCTTGAATAACCAGTGCAGCGTTATCAATTTCAAGTGCGGGGAGCGCATCTGGGCTTACAGCTAATTGCTGAGCCAAAGTTAACCAACCGCGCTCTGCGTCTGGGCACACATCTTTAATTAGTTTTTGTGCCAGAATCTGCGGTTTAAGGGGTTTATTAACATCAATGGCACCGGGTTTATAAGCCAAAAATAGGCTGTCGTCGCTGATAAGCTCACTGTGCAAACCTGGGTAGTTTCCTTGACCAAACCGAATGCCTAAATCAACTTGCCCCGCTGAAAAGTCGGCAAGTTGATCGCTTGGTTCAATACGCACTTTGATATTGGGGTATTTGTTTTGAAAGTCGCTAATACGGCCCAGTAACCAGCCACTGGCGAACGAAGGCAGCACAGTTAAGTTTAACGTATTCGGGTGGCTATCTTGGCTAACAGCCTGCACACCTGCCTGTAAATGACTAAATCCCTTAAGTACATGGGGTAACAGCTGTTCGCCTTGGCGAGTCAGCTCAACATAACGGGTATGACGAGTAAACAAGCTGCAATCAAGCTGTTGTTCTAACAAGCGAATTTGTTGGCTAACCGCAGCTTGGCTAACAAACAACTGCTCTGCCGCAAGCTTAAAACTACCTAACTCTGCCGCGTGCTTAAAATACCAAAGGCTTTTTAATGGAGGTAACTGCATACGCTTTTATGGTTAATAAAAACTTAAGCATAGGCAATTTTTAATCGTTTGTCAGTAGTGGTAACACGAGTAATACTCATATTGCCAACCGCGACAAGACAAGGACAACCACCATGAAATACTTACTTATTTTATTACTTATAGTTGCCACAAGCTTTAGTTATGCCAATCAACCCGTAATTACTCAGCTTGATACCGATGAAGGCTACCCTTATAAAAACTTAATTAAAAAAGTAGAGCGAGTAGAAATCCGCTATGTAGAAAACAGCCATTCGGTGACCTGTAAAGTCAATGTGCAAACACTGCATAACCAATACATGGGCAAAGAACAAACAGTTTCAGCCAAGCTATTTGCAAAACGCCCAATGGCCGCGTGTTTAACCCGCGAAAAAGCCAAACAAATCCTGCATATGCTGTAACCATTTCAACCTTGTTAAACTAGGCTACGAATAGCTGTACTTCCCCAGTAGCCTAGTTTTTTTTGCCTGTCGGCGTGACCTGTTTTGTCTGACGGCTGATCGCTCTTTTATGTTTTATTCGGCACTCAAGTACCTCCTACAATACCTCCTACAAGGTTGTTATTGCACAGAAGAACGTTCGACCTTAACAACCCAACAGTTCGACTGACACCTAGTGCCTAGAGCCTAGCTCCTTTCCCCTCGTATCTCGCAAACTTTTCTCTCAACACACCTCCACCTTCTCTACCTCAACCGGCTCTGCCAAGGCATTTTCATAAAACGCGAATACCGCTTTGGTATAAGGCTGAGCATAATGCTCATCAAGGGCGGCTTGCGATGCGAACTGCTCAACTAAAAACAAACAACGCTGCTCTTTACTCGCAAACAACTCAAAACGATTACAACCAGGCTCTGCACGAGTGACTGCTAATATGCTCTGTAAATGCCTTTTACAGTCGTCAAATAATGCAGCCTTTGGGGTAATTTTTGCCACGATATTAATCATACTGAATCCTTACTAAATAACTTTAAAACCAATGCCCGAATAGGCGGGGCAACCGTAAAAGCCACAACAAACGCAGCAGGCCACGCATTAGCAAACGCCTTCATCCAACTTAGAAAAAATGTATCGCTCAGCCCTAAGTTGACATAAGTGACCCATGCCGAAAGTAAAAACGACATTAAAAACGAAAATGCCGCAGTAAAAGTAAAATGAATTTTCATATGTCCTCCTTGGCGTTACTATATTTGCACAGGCTAAGTGGCAACAGTCACGAAAATGCAAACTAAGATTGAGGGAGTCGTATGCTGGATGATCTGCATTTATTTATTGAAATAGCGCGCCGTAAAAGCATGAGCCAAACAGCAAAAGATTTAGGACTGAATCTATCGACCCTATCAAGGCGCATTCAGGCGTTAGAAGAAAAACTCGCTGAGCCATTACTGCAACGCACAGCCCGAGGCATTGTGTTAACCGCCAAAGGCGAATCACTGTATAACGAGTTAGGCGAACAAGTGCTTGCTCTTAACAGCCAGCTTGAGCAACTAAATAACTCACCCACTGCAAAAGAGTTTTACCTTTTGTGCCCACAAAACATCATTGCGGGCCCACTGATGGGTGCAGTTAATCAGTTTGCGATGGCAAACCCTACGCTAAACCTCCACATTTACCCAAGTAATGCCAATAGCCAGCTAAGCCAAAAACGTTTTGACTTAGCCATTCGCATTGGCGAACAACAAGACTCAAGCTATTTTCAAAAGCGCCTAGGCATGATCGCTATAAAGCTGATTAAAAAGAAAGATGCCCCAACATCAAGGCTGATACTGCCCTATTCAGAATCACAACTCCCCAGCGGTTTGCTAAATAAATTAAAAACAGAGTATGAACATATAAGTTTTTGTTTTGATATTACAATCGCCAGAAAAATGGTTGAAGCAGGCTATGGCATTGGCTTACTACCCATGAGCGAAATTTGCTGTATAGACGACACCAACAACTTTAGTTATGTCGACTCCCCCCACAGTATTCCCGCAAGGCCAATTTACGCCCTCTGGCCACATTCACGCACACCATCAGCGAATGCCCAGTTGTTGATAGAACAACTCCAAACCAGTATTGCAGACTCACCAAGCTTGCAAGGAGAGGTGTTGAAACTGTAGTTGCGAGTTGCGAGATGCGAGATGCGAGATGCGAGATGCGAGGCATTGTAGGTCGGGCTTTAGCCCGTCTAGTAACTCAATAATAAGGTTTATAAATACGCTTGTAGCAGCGATTTTATATCGCGTTAATTTAATTATTGTCGCGTTGGCGACGGCAACCAAAGAGAAGTAAACGCCGACTTCTCTTTGGAATCTCTCGGCGCCCCGAGGTTCACACTGTCCCCTCAATTTGAATAAATTAAATGAACGTAAACAGCGTAGATAGGCCATCCGTGGCCAAGCTACGCTTTTTACAGCATCCAAGCTGTAAATTTCTCATAATTAATACAATTTCGGGTGTGAACACGGGGAAAATCAACATCCTCTTAAGGCTAAATTTGTCGATGTATAAAGAGTTATGTATATTAATTTTAACTTAGCTGAGAATTTAAAATGACAGAGCAAAATCCAAAAGGTGTTTGGCTTAGCAGCAAAGAAGCGATGAAGCACCTTAAAATAAGTGCTTGTGAATTAATGCACCGCCGTGAGCGAGGTTTGCTTAAGTTTGAAAAACGCGGTCGCGCTTATTTTTATTATTTTGAATAAATAACCCACTATGGACTTTCCTGAATACAAGCAATTAATTAAAAGCCTAAAGCATGGGAAGTCTTTACCTACCGCTATTTATCTACATAAATCTTCTATTACAGAATGCTTGCCAGAGGCCCTATCAGCGTTAATAAATACAACTATAAAAACGTTAGAGATAGATGCAGATTGGAATCTAATAAAACTCTATAAACGTGATTTTAAATTTACCCTGCTCGAGTATCCTAGTTTTGATCAAAGCTCATACCCAGAGCTTCTAAAAAGCCACACAATAGACATTTACGAAAACACGGTAAAAACGACAGATTACAGTAGCTCTGCCAACCCACCAATATTACATCGTAAAGAAACATTCGTTTTACCAAATTACCCTAATTACAAGCTCTTTGAAGAATTAACGAAAGAAGGTGAGCAAATAGGCCTTTATCAAAACACCAAAAGTATTGGCTTCAAAAAGCAATGGCAAAACTTAATAAAACGCAAAGGCTACAAGTTAGATGAAAATGGCAGACTTCATCAAGTAGCCAAAATAGTTGAATCAAAAAACCCCGAACAACCACAACAAATACAGCGACACCTAACAGCTATAAACAGAGATAGACTATCAGCCCCATTCCAAAAACTTGCAAAGTATGGCTACTTAAATGGTGACTATTCAATACTCGATTACGGGTGTGGGTTAGGTGACGATGCGACCGAGCTTGAAGCTCATGGACTAAACATTAATGCCTGGGACCCTGTTCATCGCCCTAATGCAACTAAAACACCATGCGATATCGTTAATCTTGGCTTTGTACTTAATGTTATTGAGGATCAAACAGAGCGCCAAGACACGCTAAAAGCCGCATACCAATATACAAATAAGTTGTTACTTGTTTCTGTCATGCTGGCTAACGAAGCCAAGCAAGAGCATTTTAAGCCATATAAAGATGGTGTGGTAACTAGCCGTAATACGTTTCAAAAATACTTTAGCCAAGCGCAAATACGCTGCTATATAGAGCAAGTTCTAAAAGTAAAAACAACTCCATTTGGGCAAGGTATCATTGCTGTATTTAAATCTGCAGAACTTGAAGAAGCACACCATCTT
This sequence comes from Pseudoalteromonas sp. S4492, assembly GCF_005886115.1. Taxonomy (NCBI): domain Bacteria; kingdom Pseudomonadati; phylum Pseudomonadota; class Gammaproteobacteria; order Alteromonadales; family Pseudoalteromonadaceae; genus Pseudoalteromonas; species Pseudoalteromonas sp. S4492. The sequence goes on along the minus strand of NZ_PNCP01000003.1, from coordinate 62,547 downwards.
GAGCTGCAATTTAAAAATTATAACTGGCAGCACATTACACAACGCCCAACACCTAAGGTTGTAAATAAAGCTGAGCAAAAATCGTTATTTGAAAAGCATCAAAACTTATTAGCTGACTTTTGGCAATACTGCTTACACTTAGGCAGAATGCCTGCAAATGATGAATTTGAACAAAGCCTCGCAATTAGGCAAATATTTAGCAGCCATAATAAGGCGTTCCAGTTTTTACAAGGCAACTACGACCAAGCCGAATTCAACCAAGCAAAAACCAAAAGGCATGACGATTTACTCGTTTATTTTGCCCTTAGTCTGTTTGGAAAACGTAAAGCTAAAAGCCATATGCCAGCAAAGCTTACCCGCGATATAAAAATACACTTCGAAAGCTATAATCATGCACTCGAAGAAGCTAAGTCACTGCTATTTTCAATTTCTGAGCCTGCCAATATTGGTAATGCATGTTATCAAGCATATGAAAATATAAAACTTGGCGAACTGCACGACAATCACTCTTATATTTTGCCTACCCGCTTTTTAAACCAACTCCCTGCTATTTTACGTGTTTACATTGGCTCTGCAGCGCAACTTTATGGCGACATAGAAGACATTGATTTAGTAAAAATACATATGCGTTCTGGCAAAGTGACCTTTTTAAAATACGATGACTTTAGTAAAAAGCTGCCACTGCTTATTGAGCGAGTAAAAGTAAAATTACTCGAACAAGATATAGACTACTTTTTCTATGGCGATGATTACCCAAATCAACCCTTGTACAACAAGATTGATTATTTACAAAAAGGCAGCAGTGAATACAAAAGCCAGCAAAACTTCGATAAGAAACTAGCAGCCATGCTCAAAGGAGTCGAAAAATCAGAGTGGCCAAACTGGCCAATACTGCAAAAGGTGTTTGAGTATTGGAAAATAGAATTAAAAGGAGATCGTTTTATAAAACTAAAACATTAAAATCCTATGAAAGTTTATTTAATTTGCTAAAATAACCTCTTTGAAAGCAAGTTTTGTGTAGAAATATTACGTAAGGTACGTAATAATATTACGTAAACCTGCATAATGGACTTGCACCAATGAGTAATTTAGATTCAAACTATTGTTACAGCTTCCCTGCTGTAAGAGGCCAGCAAGCTGGCAAACCTTTTTACATTGCTACCTGCCCACTTCGACTTATCCCGAAAATATTCGTTTATGATGAAGAAGAAGTCCCTGTCGAATTAAGAGCGCAGCGTACTTTAAATAAAAACCGTATTCCTGAAATGGCGCGTTATTTGGTTGATTCTCCAAATGATTATGTTTTTTCAGCAATTACTGCATCTGTTGGCTCAGAAGTTGACTTTATTAGCACGGGTGATGGTATTAACTTAGGAACTTTAAAAGTACCTATGGATGCCCAAATACTTATAAACGATGGCCAACATAGACGTGCCGCCATTGAAGAAGCAATTAAAGAAAGACCAGAGCTTTGCCAAGACAACATCGCTGTACTTTTCTTTGTTGACGAAGGCCTACAACGCAGTCAGCAAATGTTTGCCGATTTAAATAAGTATGCCGTAAGGCCAAGTGCATCTCTGTCGACCTTGTACGATCACAGAGATCAAGCCGCAGAGCTGGCTCGTTACCTTGCTTTAGAATGTGAACCATTTCTGGGCTTTACAGAGTTTGAACGCTCTGCAATTGCAGCAAAAAGCAGCAAGCTTTTTACCCTGAGCGGTATTAAACAAGCTAATAAAGCCTTGTTTGGTAAAGGCCTTAAAGAGGGATACACCGATGAAGAGAGAAAAATAGCGGTCTCATTTTGGCGCAATCTAAACCAATATATGCCTGAGTGGCAGCAAGTAAGAGACAAACAGCTTTCAGCCACAGAGTTTCGACAAGAGTACATTAGTGCTCATGGTATAGGGCTTCAAGCTTTGGCAATAGTAGGCAACGAACTACTAAAACTCAGTGAGCCTGAGCAGAGTAAATGTTACACTCAGTTACATAAAATTGATTGGCGAAAAGCAAACCCAGCTTGGAAAAACCGTGCAATGAACCATGGTCGACTCTCTAAAGCCGTTTCAAATATATTTTTAACAGCCATAGAAATAAAAAAACAAATTGGCTTAAAGCCCTCTGTTGAAGAGCTAGCTAAAGAAAAAGAATTGTTAAATACATGACATTATTAAATCAGTACGATCTAGACGACTATATCGAGTTTATAGAAAACGAGTCATTTGCAGGTGGAAAGCTTCATGAATTTGTAGCTAATACGCAGCGAGTGTACATGGCCGACAAACGTCCTTGGGTTATAGGCTACAGCGGCGGTAAAGATTCATCAGCAGTGATGACACTCGTTTATTTTGCGTTATTAGGATTAAAGCCCGAAGATCGCCATAAGCCTGTATTTGTTGTTGCATCAGACACCCTAGTTGAAACGCCTATGGTTGTTGACCATGTCGATAAATCTCTAAAACTTATTGAAGAAGGTGCAAGACGCGAAGGTTTACCAATTACTTCGCATAAGGTTGTGCCTAAATCTAACAATACTTTTTGGGCAAACTTACTAGGCAAGGGTTACCCAGCACCAACGCGTAACTTCCGCTGGTGTACTGAGCGAATGAAAATTGATCCGGTAAGTACATTTATAAAAGAGCGTGTTAGTGAATATGACGAAGTAATCGTTGTACTTGGCTCTCGCTCTCAAGAAAGTGCCTCTCGTGCCCAAGTTATCAAAAAGCACAAAATTGATGGCTCTGATCTTGCTGTACACACTACATTAAATAATGCATTTATTTACACTCCAATCGATACATGGAGCGTAGATGACGTATGGAAGATATTACGTCTTTGCCATTTAAAAACGGAAGAAACGCCCTACGGCACAAAAAATAAATGGCTAGATAAATATGACCTTGAATGGGAAAACCCATGGGGTGGTAAAAACCTAGTTTTATGGAATCTATATAAAGACTCATCTGGCCAAGGTGAATGCCCTCTCGTTATTGATGAAACAACACCATCGTGCGGTAACTCGCGCTTTGGATGCTGGACTTGTACTGTTGTCACCAAAGACCGCGCAATGGAGAGCTTAATTCAAAATGGTGAGCAATGGATGCTACCGCTGTTAAAGTATCGCAACATGCTTTCTCGCAGTACTTCACCAAAGCTTAAAAAGAAATATCGCAACCATATACGCCGTGATGGTCGACTTGCATTTAAAACATTAAAAGAAGACAAAGAGCGCGTACTTACCGACGATTACACAACGGGCCCTTACCTATTAAAATACCGTAAACATGCCATGCGTTTACTGCTTAATATTCAAAAGCAGTTTAATGAGCAAGGTAGAGATGTAGAGCTAATTACTGTTGATGAGTTGCACGCTGTACGTCACGAGTGGCTTAACGATCCTAACGAGCCTGATTGGGACGATTCATTACCTGCTATTGTATTTGATATTTTAGGTATTAAGTTAGACTGGACGATTGATGACTCAAACCAATTCAGCTTTACCGAAAGCCAGTTATTACATGACATCGCACCTAAATATGGCGTGTCACCGCAAATGGTTAAAAAGCTGATCGATGTTGAAAAACAAATGAGTGGGCTTGCTCGCCGTACCGGTATATTTAATCGAATTGGTCGCCTAATTCAGCAAGACTGGGAAAGCGCAGAGACTATTATTGCCTCTAATTTAGATATCCGACAAAAGCAAATGCGCCAAAGTAATGAAGTAAAAACGCTTGAAGACGAGTTAAAGCAAATAAACGCAATGTTAAAAGCTGAGGGCATAGAATGATTTTTAAAACACTCACGCTTAATAACTTTCGAGTTTTTAATGGCGAAACCAGTATCGACTTAACACCTCGCAAAGAAGGTGTTTTTGAACGCCCAATTATATTATTTGGTGGTTTAAACGGTGCAGGTAAAACATCAATTCTAACTGCAATTCGTTTAGCATTACTTGGTAAACGCGCACTTGGTGCGGTGATCACTAAAAAAGACTATCTTGCTTATTTAAATGAACAAACAAATAACACTGCTTTAAAAAGTGATGAAAGCGCACAAGCACGAGTTTCATTAAGCTTTACACACACTCATCAGGGCGAACACAAGCTTTATGAAGTCACACGCCAATGGCAAGCTGAGCATGATGAAACATTAACGCTTACAATTAATGGAGTGCTAGACACTTCTCTTAATAGCGAACAGGTGCAAGCTTTTTTACATGAATTAGTGCCGCCGGGTATTGGTGATTTATTCTTTTTTGATGGTGAAAAAATTGCAGAGCTTGCCGAAGACGACACAGGCTCGTACTTAAAAGAAGCAGTACAAAAACTGCTTGGTATCGACATAATTAATCGCCTTGATTCTGACTTAAGTATTTACCTTAAAGGTTTGGGTGCAGAAGCAGCAGACAAAGAAACTATTAAAAAGATTAATACAGCCGAGGCCGAAAAAAAGGCGATATCAGAACAAGTCAATATAGCCCAACGTAATGCTGACCATATTGGAACTCAATTAACAGACCTTAAAACAAAAATAGCCAGTAAAGAGCAAAGCATTCAAGCGCGTGGCGGCGCTTGGGCAAAAACAAAAGTTCAAGAAGAAGCCAAAGTATCAGAGCTTATTGCATTTGAAAAAGAGCTTACAGCTAAAATTCGCCTAGAATTAAGTGGCTCATTACCAATGGCTTTAGCACCAACGGCAATGCAAAGCTTAATTGAGCAGTTAACAAAAGATCAAAAAATCAAACAAGCAAAAGCGTTTGGCAATGAGCTCACCCAAGCTTTACCTAACTTAGAAGCTAAATTAGCAACGCAATTTAGTACTCAAAGTAACGACATTATGGCAACGGTAAACAGTTATTTTGGCCAATTAGTTGCGCAGAGTAGTATGGAATCGCCAGAGCTGGATATTTCTGATTCTGAGTTTGCACTTATTCAGGCACAAGTAACAGATGCTCAAAAATCACAGGCATTACTTAAAGAGCTAACACAAGCCCTTGAAGCTGTTCAAAACAAGCTAAGTACCTTATCAATAAATATTGAACGTGCCCCAGATGCAGAAGAGCTTAAAGACCTTTACGAATCGTTACGAGCTCTTGAAAAACAGCGCGATGCAATTAGCAAAGAGTACATTAGCGAATTACTTAAAGCGAAAGAACTCAAAACGAAAGAGCTCGAGTTAGCAAAACGTTTAGAAAAGTTTTACGCAAAACTTAAAAATAAACACTCATCAGACAAAGCTGTGGAGCGAGTAGAGCAAAGCCAAAACGTACTCCACGAATTTAAAGAAGCACTTACTTCACAGCGTGTTAGCCAGCTTGAAGAGCTATTTGTTAAGGCATACCGCAAACTTGCTCGTAAAGAAGATTTAAAGCTATCAGCTAAAATTGACCCTAACAGTTTTGATGTAAACCTTGTTGATGCGGAAGGCTCTGTGATTAACCGCAAATCAATGTCCGCTGGTGAAAAACAAATTTTTGCTTTTGCTATTTTAGAGGCGCTAGGTAAGCTTTCTGGCAAAGTACTACCTGTGGTGGTAGACACGCCTCTTGGCCGATTAGACTCTAAACACCGCGACAAGCTCATTAAACACTACTTCCCTGAAGCCAGCGAGCAAGTAATTTTACTATCAACAGACACCGAGGTAGATGAAAGCTTCTACCAAGCTATTGAGCACAAAGTATCTCACGCGTTCGAAATTGAATTTAATCAGCAAGCAAGTAGCTCAACTATTCGTGAGGGTTACTTTTGGGCTGAGCTTGCACAGGAGGCCGTATAATGCTCCCACAAACAATGTGGCTAAATAAAGCCGTTGAAGAGCAATTACAAACGCTAAAAGGCAAAACAGGCGTTACACCAAACGTTGCTGCCCGTATTGCTTTTTTTCGCTCTATTGAAAAGGGCTTTGTATTTGATAAAGATACTGATTATAAGCTCTCTGGCAGCTTTAAGCTTGATAAACATACTTGGCTGGGTAAAACGCAAATGGTCACTGAATTGCTTTTAAAACAACGCTACCCAGAATATTCTGATAAAGAATTACAGATGGCTTGGGCAGCGCATGTTGAGGATGGGGTATCTGCTATTAGGAATCAAAGTGAGCTTTGCTCATTAATTAACGCAATAACTCGGAATTAACTTTCAGATACCTCTAATTTTGAAAGGGCCTCAGAGGCCCTTTCAATATGGAAAATAGATTTAGTTACCCTACCTTTCCATCCTCAACCAGCTTCATGAACACCGTAAAGTAACATAACTGATATGCTGTTGGCTTGCGTCCAACTTCTCCTGGCCTACTTTTTTGTTCTTTGTGAGCTGTAGTAATTATTTCAACTAAATCATTTATGACTTCAGACAATAATACAAGTGGTTCCTCTAACCACACCAATTGACCACTATCCCAAGATTTTCGACAAATGTTAGCTCTAAAGGATGCAAGCATTGGGTACAACCATCCCTGAGGAATTAACCCACTAATCTCTCCATCAGAGAATATTGCGTCACGTTTGTGGTCAACTGAGCCGACTCGATTTGAGTCTTCAGTATTTTTTATTTTGTAATAACTTGTAATCTTAGCGCATTGCTTTTGAACCTCATCAGATAAGATTAGAATCTCATCAATCCTTGGCAGTAAACGTGCAAAACTTGAGTTTTCTTTATTATCAATATCAGTATCATATCGCTTTAACACTTTTTGTTTACTACCAAAAATATCATTCGGATGTTTATCTTTCCCAGGATATTGGTTTAAATCAAAAACACTCAAAATATGAAGGACATCCAAGATATCAACTTTTCCAGGCTCGCCATCCGAGTATGCAATTTGATCTCCGCCTCGCTTCCCGCTCATTGCTTCTTTTATAGGATCGAATTTTTTGACTAAGTTTTTTAAACTTGCTTGATCAACTTGTAAATTTTTATTTAACCCTTCTGCTAAATCTACGATTTGTTGCTCAGGAATATTTTGATACAAATGTAGCCTTACAAAAGCTTGTCCCTCATATGTATTTTGTTCGATGACTTGCCGAATAGCCCTATAAGTATGACCACCATTAACAATACCATGCTTATCTATATCGCTTAATGTAATACTAACTTCATGCCTATCACCACTTATTCTATTAGATTCAACATGGTCTACTAGTAAATACACACCTAAGTTTTTCAATGCGAATTTTTCGGGTTCTTCTTCTAAAGTCTTTACAATTGATCTAGCAACTTGCCCTGATAGTTTTTCAGTTTTAGAAAATTTTGGATTCCTAGGGTTTACAGACGTCCACTCCTTTAAATCCTTAGGTAAATCTTCAACTCTAGCGAACAAGGTACCTAACTTTGATTTCTGACCTTCGCTGTTTGGTATTTGCAATACTCTGTAGTCATCACAGGTAATGTTAAATGTTAACTCTTTCATATTTTTCCTATTTATTTTGGGGGATGCTTGCCGCCAATACGATCTTGCGATAGTTATGTGAAAGCGATATCTCGGTTTCAAAAATAGGGGGGCACGCCCCCCTATACATTCAAATAATAAAAGCTAATTAGACTCTTTTTCCAACTGGAATACAGTACTCCCTTTGGTAATAAATCTAAAGCTATAGTCCTGAACAACTTGCTGCTCATTAGCTGTTTGAGATGTCGTAGATTCCTCTATACGGAACCCAAAATCCACCTGAAGGTCAGCTGTAACTATAAAGCTTAAACTTATCAAAGCCATAAAGATAATAACAAATGGATTCTTTGAAAAGTTCTTACTTGATTTTTTATTTTTTGACATAATTATACCTCTAAAAAACCGTGCCTCTTAGCGGTAGCTATACCTACTTGAGTATGACGGTGACTGTAAGTAACAGCTTCAAGGCCATAAGAACTGGAGTTGAAGCCATTAATTTATCCCAAGCCTGCTTGCAGGCTAGGGGGCTAACCTAACTTACGCAGCTAGGAATCTAACGCATGATAAAACTTTATTAAACTATATCAATGCATTAAAACTAAAATCACTTTCTCAATTCATACTTTCCACTTTCGAGCTTTCTAAATAAATCTTTTTTCCCTAAGTAAGCTTTCACATCGGAACAATGGTTATATATTGTCCTTCTAATAATTACATCCCAACTAGGCGGTAAGTCGCGTGAGGTAGCGTCTAAAATGGTCTTATAAACTTCTTTTAAATGTAAAGGCCTGTCGTAATGATGAAAAACACTCAAGACATCCTCAAGCCAACCTGTGTTATCTTTTTGGTTGAGTTCAATTATTTCATTTGTTGTTTGCTCAGATAGCTTACGTTTAAGTTTCGGTTCAAAAAAACGTTGAAAGTTTGGCAGCGTAAGAGAATAAAAGTCTTGTCCTGTTTTCAACTTAAACTCATTGATAAGTTCAGGTCGGACTCTATCATATTCCTTTGAATGCCAATCAGGCTTCTCATCTCCTGTTACCAGTACTAGTGTCATTGCATTGGATTTAGCTTTATCGATTAATTGGCTCCATAAAATATAATCTCCATACTTAGCATCAACTTTTGTACCCATATAACTGTAAGTTATCTCCTTACTATCATCCTCAAAACCTGGCGGAATATTATTATTAAACCTATAGTTCCCTTCGGCTTCAATGTGTTCCATTCTCTCGCTTGAATAGCAATCACCAACTAAACCATCAAATATTTCATATATGTGGTCTATTACTGAATCTTTTCGCTTCACTCTGTTCTGTTGTGGTAAGTGACTATTAATAACATTTGCAATTTTATCAAAGTGGGCACCTAGCTCTTTTTTTAAGGGAAATAACTCACTGTTTTTACCACCAACAATAGAGTGTCCCTCAATTTTCTTTTTAAACGACCTAAACTCGTCTTTAATGGATTGAACTGCTTTTTCCTGTTTTTTAAAAGTAGACTTTCTTTGTAAATTAAACTCTAACGCTACTTGATGTGGTAACCATATTTCAAAAAACTTGTTTTTCTTTAAAGATTTCATTTGCATTAATATGTCGTTAACGATTTTCTTTTCATAGCGGTAAAGGTTCAATAGAATATTTGTATCAAAAACAACTATTACTTTCTCACTATTAAGAATATTATTTTCCAAGTAATCATCTATATAACCAGGAAACTTACTTTTCATTTAACAACTCCCAAAACGCCTTATCTTTAATACGTTTAATTTGTTTTTCACCGTTGATATAAAGGCTGGTATGCTTTTCTAGTTCGCGAATGTTTTTCATCAGCAGCTCTTGCTCTGATTTATCATCCACATTGAATATGCCTTTAATATCTTGATTTTTGATTTGCGCTACGCGGTGTACAATCCAGCTTAAAATGTAGGCTGAATAGTCGTTTTCACCGGTTTTAAAATGCGTAATATCTTGGGTCGATAAAATCACACCAACACCGTATTCACGGCCTTCTTTTAAGATCTTGCGAAGGCTTGGAAAGTTCTGCGACATAAAATTGTCTGCTTCATCCACCAGCACAAGTTTAGTAACTTGCCTAAAGTCACCTTGCACTTCGGGCTTACCTTGCTTTTGCATTTGTGAGTAAAACAAATCAAGCGTAAGTGCTACCACTAAGTTTTGAACTTCGCTTGGGTAACCAGCTAACTCTACAACCGTAATGCCATCTACTAGATCATAAAGCGACATACACTTGGAAGTATCATCTTCAAATACTTCAAGCTCACAAACACTTTCTAGCGCAGCATAAAGCGAATCTTCAGCGGGTTCGCTATCTAAAAATAGCGCCCAAAGGTCTGCCATTGTTGGTGCAGCTTTGTGCCATGTTGATTTGTCAGATTTATGAATCCCCGCAAGGTCGTAAGCTTCACCTATAAGCTTACGTAATTTAAGCTGCTGCTTAGTGCCTAAGTTGAATGCTTTACCCATCGTCTCTGAGAAACCGCGGGCAGTGTGCACAGGCAACATTGGCGTATCACCAAACAAACTAAGAGGGTTGTACGGAAGCTTATGCAAATTAAACTTTTTGCCACTCGTAGCATTTAAAAATTTATCGTCCACATAATCTGACTTGTAATCAAAAATCAAAATGCCAATCGGTTTACCCTCTACATTTTGATGTTGATTTCGATAAAGCTGAGTTACTACAGATTTAGTACATTGGGTTTTACCTGTACCCATTGTGCCTATAATGCCTGAATTGGTATTCATAAACTTGGCGGTATTTGTGGGCTCCCAATAAACAGGTTCGTTACTCGGTATAACATGCCCCACCAATACTTTTAATGGCTCTTTCTCTTTTCGCTCAGCCACTACAATCGGCCCATCAGCAATTTTAGATAATACAACTGGAGTTTCATTATTGACTGCAGGTGCATCATCACTCGTTTCAGGGTTGTCACTTGCAGGCTTAATGCTAATGCTCTCATCAGCTTGAGTACTGCCATTCAATATATATTGTTCAGGTATATAGCAAAGCTCACTGCTTTGAATGTTGCTTAGCAAGCTTTGCAATGGTGTGCTGATAAAACGATTCAAATTTGCGCTCGGTAATTTTATTTGCAGAATGTCTTCTTGTAGGTCGAATTCTTCTTTCGCAAATGAGGCATTTTCAAAAAATGCCATCATGAAACCTTGCGGGTAATCAGCTAAATCAGCAACCTTGTAGTCACCTTGTAACCACCATTCTCGTTGTGATTTAAGAGCATCAAAGTAATCTGGTTGATAAACTTTATATAATTCAAACTTATCAACTTGCATTAAAATTTGTCTTACGAATAGGCCGCGGTATAAATGCCCTGCTAAGTCGTCACGGCCAAATAGATTTTCAACTAAATAGCGCTTTAACTCTTTAGCTTGTTTAACGCCTTTATCATGAGTACGTTGCTTACCAATTTTCACTTCGAGCGGTAGCAAATACATGTTTTGATCTTTGAAACCAACGAACAATACATCATCTGAAATAGCGCCGCTTTTAAAACCTTGAGCAAAGCGCGAAAACTCACTTTCACTCATTTTTAAACCAACATTACCTGCTACGCGTAGCATTTCGGCCACGCTCATTGGTACCCAGGTAATATCGCTTTGGTGTAATAGGCAGTTAATGTACTTATAAGCGCCAATGATACTTTTTTTCTCTTTTCGCTCGTTATCATTGCAAGTGATCATTTTAAGCAACCACTCACCATTAAAGGCATTAAACTCATCAATTAAGCCTTTAACACCTTGTGAAAGTACTTGGTCGTATAAATCGCGGCGCTTTGTTACGGTGATTGCATCGTAATTAGCTGAATTTGAAAAGTTGTCTGAATAATGTATTAGTACGGCATCTTTTTGCGATTTAAAAAAGTCGAGCGTTACTTTTGGATCAATAATTACTGTCCAAACAGAGCTCTCATAAACATCTTCTAGTAACTCGGTAAGCTTGCCCGCCACTTTTAATGCTAGACCATTATTGGTTTCATACTTTTGCCCGCACCAAGCTGCTTTGGCTAGATTATTAAATTGACTGCTCAATTTGAGGCTTGGGTTATTATCTAACACTAAATTCTGCAAACCGTATGTTGTAAGGTAAGTGTTTTGCTCGTTATAGGCGGTTTCACCTGCTAATAAACCATGGCATGCAACACCCGACTTTTCTGTTAACACATCAACAGGCGTTGGCTCAACACTTGTGTCGTTACGAACAAAACTAATGTGCGCATAAGCAAAGTCAAGTTCACTTTCTAGTTTGAACTTGCTGTAAGTTATACGGTTTTTAAGCATATCTGCTATAGCATCAGCTTTGTCTTTTTCACCGCTCAGCTCTGCAAGTTTCTTTAACTCATCGTAACTTGGCGCATCGGCAAACTCATCAAAATAAGTACGCTGTAGTGATTTATCGTATAAATTTACATGGATCCGATTTGCATCGTCTGGTGTTTGTTTTTTTAGATAATCAACTAACCCTAGAAACAATGCTTTGTTATCGGCATTATTAATTGAGTTGATATGCAGAGTTTCTTTTTTGCCCTTACTAAATAACACATCAAATGCTTTAGCAAACTCGCTTGCTTTTTGTCTTACCAGTGGGCGTACATAACCTAAACTAACGTCTTTATTTGCAACTAGATTACACCACATGCGATTGTCAGGCAGAGCTTGGTTGTATGCAAAACCATCTTTTGCGTGCCAAACAAAAGGTAATAGTCCTTCCGCATTTAAGCGTTTTAATGTGGCTTTTGGTAATGTATTAAAGCTTTTGTCGTTTTCATCACCCGCTTTAGTTACTAATTGAGTAAAATAAGCTAAGCATAGTGGGTGATATGGCGTTATAAACTCTTGCTCTTCAAACTCTGCGATACCAATATTTACTAGCATGCTAGACTCAGGGGAGAGTAATGCTTTGGTTTCTATTTTTTCTATTTCGCTTAGATAGCACTCAACCACATTTTGCGCCAAGCTTGTAAACTGTTGCCCCCAAGAGCATGTACTTATTAGCGCTTTACGTGCATCTAGGTAATCAAATAGTTCGCTGTAAGCGTTATATAGTGATGGGTGAGTATTTTCGATATCGCTTAGCATTAATTGAGGTCGCTGCCCCACTGTAGTTGCTAGAGCCCTATTATCTTGTAGTTCTGCTTCCCATTTTAATAGCGTTTTACGCAAACCTTTAGGTGTTAGGTCTTTACCATCTAGTACCACTTTCTCTTTTGCACGATTATAAAGACCGTTAAAATCATCGTTATATAGTCGGTTAAATAAATTGGTATCTAAAACTAATGGCAATGATAGGCTGTCTGATGACACTGCGCCATCGACCTCAAAATTCAAAATACTCTCGCCACTTTGGACGGCAAAGGTAAGTGTATCAGTTTCATTTGCGAACTCAGCAAAGTCAACTACTTGAGTTTGTTGAACCAAAAACGTTTGATTAGACTGAGTTACCTTAGCAGTACTACCCTGCTCTGAGACTTTAAGCATTCCAGCATTAGTTTGCAGTGTAATTAGTTGTTTTCGAGGTACAAGTAAAAAGCTATCAGCTAAGTCCTCAAGGAAAAATGCCCCTTTTGGTAACACAAGGATCCGGTATTTAAATCTCTCTTGCGGCTTTTCTCGTTTAAAGTCAACGCTAAAGTAAAGAGGCTGCCCAGAGAAAGAGCCTATAACTTCAACGACACTATGCTTTGCTGAGCGGTTATTTACATCTAGCGTAATTGGCTCTTTTGTGTGTTGCAGTTTTAATTCATTTTTTAAAATCTTGCCGCCAGTGAAGTAAGACTCTAATTTAAACTCAGACTCACCCTCTGGCATTTCAATGATTAGATGCCTTTCTTTTTTATTTTCACGAGCAATAAAAGTAAGGTTTTGCGCAATTTCTTTTTCAAATGAAAGTAGATTTTCTTTGTTATCTCTACGCTCTTTTAAAATTGCGCCAAAATCTAGATCTTGCCAGTTTTTATTATCACCAAAGTGCTCTGAGACAAACTTTTCACCAAGGTCTAGATCACCCAGCTTCTCAACTAGCTCTTGCGGGTATTTTTCAACAATTTCACTAATATTTTCAAATAGCTGATGATTTTGTGATAATCGCTTATCTATTTGTGCCGTATCATCCCAACCAATTATGGTGTTGTCGTTAAATAGACCTAGCTCACGAAATTGAATAACGCCATCTTCAAGTGCTTCAAAGAGCTCGCTGAAGCCGAACATGGTTGCGCCATCTTCAATTATTAGTTTAAAGCGATGTTCAAGAAGGCATTGAGAAATTTGATCCGTACCGCTAATTGATGTGATCAATTCACTCAATGAATGCTTTATTGTAGAGGGGTGCCAAACCTCGCCTACATTGCCTAAGTCTCTTGCAGAGTTAATTAATGTATCTAAGTACGAGTTGTGTACTACAAGTAAAATGCAATCACCCAACTCTCCATCTTGGCTGGATATTAAATCGCGTAGGTGCGAAATATAGTTTTCACTTAGGCCATTTTCAGATTCACTGTGTACAACTGGAATGAGCTTTTTATCAGCTAGAGATAGAGCTTTAAATTGCTGGTTTATATCTGCCGTTACTATTTCTACAGTCGTGTCTGCCTTTCTTAATAAAGCTTCATATAAGTTTTGGCTATTTGAGCTATCCGGAGAGCGAAATTGAAAACGACTTTCGCCTTCAAAGCCCTTAGCTGCCCACTTACAAAAGTGCTCGACTAAAAAGTCTTCATATAGTTTTTTTGACATATACTGCATCCCCGCTGTCACTCATTCGCTCAACATTACCCATACGCTCAAATAGGTCTATTAAACATTCTTCACTACTTTTATCAAAAAATACGCCACGGTTTTGAAACTCAACTAGCAGCTCATGAAGTCTTAGCTTTTCTCTTGAGCCAATTGAGATATTGGTAAGTAATAAAAGGTAGTCCTGATTTAAAACAAGGTATGAACCAGCTCGCCCACGACTTTGTTCAAAAGGCTTAATTAAGGTTTCACGCGTCGCTTTTACAAAGTTACTAAAGGCTGTTTCGCGTGTAGCGCCTTTCTTAAACTGCTCAGTAAATAACTTTATTAGGCTTGTAATGGCTTGATCTATATTTTCTGCCGGTAGTAGCTCACTAGTTAACTTACGGTCTTCATGAAAATCAGCCGCATAGTTGTTAAGCGCATCAATATCATTACTTGTTAATTCACCAACAAGCTCCCATAGCGGCACAATTGATGATTTAGCGTCTTGCAAGCTCTCGTTTAAAGCAAGATAAGGAAACAAAGCATAACTAGATTCAACAACTTGTTTGTGCCCATGAAGCTGCAGCTTTGTACGCTCTTTACTTGCTTTTTCGCTATCAAGAATGAAATAACATGGCTTTACTTCTGGTTGGCTCGACCAACCTCGTACATTGAGTGCAAGTTGTGCGGTATATAAAAAGCCATATAGCTTTAAAAACGACTTAATATTCTGTAAAAAATGCTCTGGGTAACCTACTAAAAACTCTAAGTCTTTTTGAAAAAACTCACTAAGCTCAGGTAAGTATGGCTTGTTAAATTTCTTTAGTTTTTGACTTTTTTTAGTAACCAGAGGCGAATCAAATACAGTTTTGATTTCTCTTTCTAAAAAGTTTAAATGTGACTCTGGCGGCTGAGTTAGTTGTAAATCGCCCAACAGGCCAACTAAAAAAGATGTTAAACGCTCATCACCCGCATTGCTACTTTCTGGGTTTAATACTTTCAGAGCTTGCATTTCTGGCGAAATATTGAGTACTTGCTCGTTGTCGAAGTACATTTTCTCAATAATATGCCAAAAAGGCTCACCATCAAGTTTGTTTGTAATTTGAGTTTTACAAAGCAACTTAAAGTCATCTAGCGAATTAATCGTTTTCTCTAGCTCTATGTTATGCAATGACTTGATAAAAAAGCCAACAACGGTTTCCCATTCATACTTATTATTTGCACTGTTGGCTGAAACAGGAAAATAGCTAGCTGCACTGTTATTTTTAGGTTTTAATTGTTCAACTAATGGCATTGCTTATCCCTCACTTACCATTATTTCTTCGTCATCTAACTCTAAGAGGTACTTTTGCCCATCGCCGGTAATGACCAGCTCATTTGACGATTTAGCTTCTTGAATAATTTCACTGGCTAATTCATCTAATAGAATAACTGAGTTTTTGTCGTGCTTATTTGGGCGATAGCCATTATTAATATTCATTAACAACGCTAATAAGTTGATGTTTATTGGCAAGGTAAATTTTGTGTTTTTCAACTTGAGTCGCGCATTAAAAAAAGCACTACTCGTTGTTGTATTCAACTTAACTTCAGCTAAGTCCATTGATAAATCAGCTGGTGCAGCCACTTGGTACTCGCCAAAATCTGACAGTAAGAAGTACTTCTTACCCAGCTTAGGTGCGTTTCTATTTATGTAAGTTCTAATTGCTGCAATTAATATTTCGCGATAAAAAGCTTTTATTTCACTTTTTTGCTCTGGTGTATCTTTGAAATCTTTATGGAGCTGATAAATTTCAATGTATTTATCAATCAAAGTAGCACTGAAGTCAGGTTTGAATTGTTTATGGAAGTCGTTAGCAAAGTCTTCATATCTAAGAACATAAAACAGTCTTAAATATTGCGCCCCGGTATTTAAACCACTAATTCCAAAGGTTTGAAGAGCACCTTTAAATGCGTGGAATTCTTCATCTGGCAAGTTTAAGTCATAGGCAAGAATAAAACGGTCGATTTCTTTTGTTCTTAAGTTAGCAGGATCAAAATCTTCAATTTTATTTGCAAGCTCATTATCACCACCTGCAAATAAGTTATCAAACAAGTAGCCGTCTGAAACTAAAAGTTCATGAATAAAATCGAGTAACGCCCGCGCTGTTAAGAATTGATCACGCATTAATCTTGCTTTAAATAGTAAATCAACAATTACTCGTTGTACTGATGGGATACTCAGAAGCTCAAAGTTTGTGATAATGCGTTGTGAGCCAAAATCATTTAGTTGTTTTTCTTTTTCGACTAATTGCCTGATTATATTGTCATTTGGCTGGGTGATTCGATCTAATAACTTTTGCGCAAACTCTGAATCGTAGCCATGCTCGTGGATTGCAAACTTAGGATAATCTTCAAAGTTAATAAAGATAATGTCTTCAGTTATTGATTTACGATTAGTTAAATAGCGAGATATAACAGTTTTAATGTTTTGATCTTTACCTTCCTCTGCATAATTGCCCATCATGCCAGCATTAATGCCTACAACAAGAGGTGTTGATCCTTGATTGAATTTTTCAAAGACTTTGTCGAGCGTTTCAATAGCAGTACCTTGAGGATCAAAGCTATGAGTTGCATCTAAGTGGAAGTTAATTCGTTGACCGTATTGCTGCTTAGCTTTGGTTAATAGTTCTGATTTACCATCACCACTGCTACCACATAAAAATAGAATTTTTTTATCATTTGCACCAAAGCTCGAAATAGCTTTATTTACTGCGATCTCAATTGGCATTTGGATGTACAGGTATGACTTGATTTCATCAAGTAGAGACTGACGCTGAGCGTTTCTTTCTGTAGAAACAGCGTAAGGTGAAGACTTTGATAAAACGCTGAGGGCTTCTTTTAAGCGCATAAACTAAATCCTGTTACTGCGGCTTAAAATGAATAAACCGCTCCATGGTTATTTCTTGATACTAAATGACGAGCCGTTAAGCCAGCATTAAGTTTAGGAACAATCTAGCATGAATAACCATGAAAAATATAGGTTTTTTCGATGAATAAAATAATAACTCTAATTTATTGAAGAGGATTTTAGTGCAGAAATGCATTCTAAGAGGGTACAATCAGTTTGAAAGTTTTGTTTTATCAGACTAAAGAACTATCAAAAACTTGAACAATTTTTAAAAATAACCACGTGTTATTGAGCTTTTAAGGATATCAAGCTCTATGCAAATACCTAATATTGAATTTCATCTCCCGATTAGGCGGTTACTGGAAGCAGTAGCCACTTCCAACGTGGAGATAAAATATGAAAAAATCGCGCTCATTAAGGCGTCATCATTACGCTAGATTAAAAAATAAAGTTGTAAACCAAACTTACTTTGGTCATAGCAAAAACGATTGGCGTTGTGCACTTGAAAGAAAAATTGGTTTTTATGCTAACACTGCAAAGTGCATTTCTTCGGCACTTAGCTCAAACCCAAGAAACAATAAATGGAATTCAAAAAAGCATCAATTAACGCTGCAAGAACGCAGAAGTGAATTTGATGCAAAAGAGTTTAATTACTAAAGCTAAAAGGTCGGCAATTGCCGACCTTTTTTGTTATTTGCGCTAGGGTTAAGCAGCTAAGCTACTATATCGTTCTTCTGTGCAAAATAGCGTTTAGCCATGTTTCTGTGGCGCGCTCTGGGCGTTGATCGGCGCTTTGCCATGACTTGAGGATAAACAGGTCGGTGCCTTTAATAATGCTCTCAATGGCTTGTTCGTTTAGGTCGGTAAATTCGCGACCGTTGTGTTCGCGCTCGCCGTCGCCGTATTTAAACGATACATACACGATGCCTTGTGGCTTTAATGCGCGGGCAAGGTTATTGAATGCGTCGGTTAAGTCGTTTTTTGCTACGTGAATAAGGCTTGCGCAGCACCAGATGCCGTCGTATTTGGCAACGTCGTTTAGCTCTAGAAAGCTGTTTACTGCTACGTCTTGGTTTAAGTATTCTGACGCCAGCTTTGCCATAGCTGGGCTGATATCGAATGCATCTACGCTATAACCACGCTCTTTAAAGATGAAAGCGTCGCGGCCAGAGCCACAACCGGCATCGAGTAAAGCGCCTTTTTTTGGGATCAGCGGTAAGAATTCGTCGTAAAGTTCATTGAGGTCTACATCGAGTGTGGCATCTACAAATGCTTGCGCATTTTGGTTGTAGTATTCGACGGTTTTGGATGCCATTTTACTTCCTTTATAAGGGCAAGATTGCTTGGCGCTAAAATACCATTAAAGCTAGGTAACGCAAAGGATGAAATGTGATTTTAGATGCTAAAAATCAACGGCTTTAGAGTAGGTATTAGAAGTTAGTTGGAGGGTGGTTGGAGGGAGTTGTTACGAGGTGCGAGGGACGAGATGCGAGATGCGAAGGACGAGATGCGAGATGCGAAGGACGAGATGCGAGATGCGAAGGACGAGTTGCGAGATTATATACTTTTAACTCAACAACATTGCACAATTGGCAATTTGCTAGCACTATTATGTATTAAGAAGACTTTAGTCTGAGGTAAGCATGAACGACAAGCAAACTCATTGCCAGCCAACAGGTTGCAAACAGTGTGAAGACCATTTGGCACTAGGTTTTGATTTTACAATGGCTTTTCAGCCAATCATTGATTGCACCGATAAGCACATTTTTGGCTATGAGGCTTTGGTTAGAGGGCCTAATAACGAGTCGGCTTATTCTGTTATCTCACAAGTGAACGATGAGAACCGCTATACCTTCGACCAGCTTTGTCGTATTAAAGCTATTTCGCTTGCCGCTGAGCTGAAGCTTGATTCTGTGCTTAGTATCAATTTTTTACCTAATGCAATTTACAAGCCTGAGCGCTGTATTAAAACAACCCTTGAAGCTGCAAAGCAATATGGTTTTCCGGTAGAGCAGATTATGTTTGAGTTTACCGAGGTAGAACAGGTTGAAGACAGTACGCACATCAAACGTGTGATCGAATATTACCAATCACTCGGATTTATTACCGCAACCGACGACTTTGGCTCTGGGTATTCGGGTTTAAATTTATTGGCTGATTTCCAGAGCAATATAATCAAGCTCGATATGGAGCTGATACGCGATATTCATTTAAATAAAGCACGCCAAATCATAGTGAATCATTGCATTGCTATGTTTGAAGAGCTCAACATCACCGCCCTTGCCGAAGGCATTGAAACAGTTGAAGAGTATCAATGGTTGCGCCAAGCCGGCGTAAGTTTAATGCAAGGGTATTTCTTCGCTCGCCCAGGGTTTGAGAGCCTGCCAGAGGTTGATTTTAGTAAGTTGGGGTAAGTGGTTGTAACGAGAATCGAGTTGCGATAAAACAAGAGCTTTCAGCCGTAAGCTCTCGGACGCATGAAGACATTAGGTTCTAGGCGCTAGGACGCGATGTAAAATCGCTGCTACTTGTTCGGCGTTAAAACGCCTCCTACATCTCGTATCTCGCATCTCGTTCCTTTCCCCTTTACTCTTTCCCCTTGTAACTCGCTAACTTAAAACACTTCCCGGCTAAAGCCAGTCCTACGCGGGAAACATCAGGTGCTAGGTTTTGGGTTCTAGGACGCGATGTAAAATCGCTGCTACCTCGTATCTCGTAACTTTCCCCTTTACTCTTTCCCCTTGAAACTCGCTAACTTAAGACACTTCCTTGCTAAAGCCAGTCCTACACGGGAAACATTAGGTGCTAGGCTCTTGGACGCGATGTAAAATCGCTGCTACTTGTTCGGCGTTAAAACGCCCCCTACATCTCGCATCTCGCATCTCGTAACTCGTAACTTTACTCTTTCCCCTCGAAACTCATAACTCTCACTTTCCCCACTTTTAGTACCGTTTTTGTAAAAAAATAACAACTTATTCGTTGATGTAGTTACAATTTATCTGTAACTTGTGTCGCCCATTTCGCTACGCACGACTATAATATTAAGCGAAATCAACATTTTCATACTAAATACTAGGGATATACAATGAAAAAACTTCCTATTGCATTGGCTCTATGTGCTGCTTTTGTGTCTGCAAACACAATGGCAGAGGTTCGCATAAATGGCTTTGCTTCTATTGTTGGCGGTAAAGCCCTTGACGACGACGCAACCCTTTACGGTTACGATGACGATATTTCGTTTAAAAACGAAAGTATGTTCGCATTACAGCTTTCTGCAGATTTACAAGAAAAGCTGAGCGCTACGGCACAAATTGTGGCGCGTGGTAGTGATGATTTTGATGCTGAGTTTGAATGGGCTTATTTAACTTATGAGTTCAGCGATGAGCTACAAGTAAGTGCTGGTAAAATGCGCGTGCCTTTTTACCGTTATTCAGACTTTTTAGACGTTGGTTACACTTACCGTTGGGTTCGTCCGCCGCAATCTGTTTATAACCTCCCGTTTTCAACGTATGAAGGCCTAAGCCTGTTACACAACACGCAATTAGGTGATTGGGATTCAACCGTTCAAGTTATTTACGGTAGCTTCGATGGCAACATTGCTGTGGTATCGGTTAATGGTGATACAGAGCTTAATGATATTGCAGGTATCAACTGGACGATGAGCTATGACTGGTTCAGCGCTCGTGCTGCGTACTTTGTAGCCGATACAACAATTGCAATTGAAAACGACACCGATGCAGGTGTTGCACTTAATGGCCTTGAGCAAACTCTTCGCGCTGCGGGTTTTGTTGATCAAGCAGATGATATTGCTGTAAACGAAGATGACGGTTCTTTCTTCGCTGTGGGCTTTTCAATTGATTACAACGACATTCTATTTGATGCTGAATACACTGAGTTCGAAGTAGAAAACAGTGCTCTTGCTAAACAAACTCAATACTACACGTCTGTTGGTTACCGTATGGATGAGTGGATTGTGCACTTAACTTACGAAAATAACGACGACAAACACGATAGCAACCGCTACAACGCACTACCTGCAGTACCAGCTTTAAACGCAGGTATTAATCAGGTGCTTGAAGGCGTTAGAGCAAAGAGCAACGTGTATACCATTGGTACGCGTTATGACTTCCACCCATCAGCAGCATTGAAAGTAGATTTCAGCCGCTTTAAAGATGACATTTCAGATACAGAAACCGACGTTGTTGCTGTTGCTGTTGATTTAGTTTTTTAATTGGAGTTCATAATGAAAAAATTATTAATCGCTACAGCAATGACTCTTTGCTCGCACGCTGCATTTGCTGATGTTGCTGTGATTGTGAACCCTGCAAATGGCAATGCTATTGATGAAGGGACAATCAAAAAGATTTACCTTGGTAAGGCCAAGTCGTTTGATGATGGCACAAAAGTAAACCCGGTAAACCAAGACGGCAACAGCGTAAGCGATGAGTTTAACGATAAGGTTGTTGGTAAGTCGAGCAGCCAGCTTAACGCTTATTGGTCGAAATTGGTATTTACTGGTAAAGGTACTCCGCCTGAGAAACTAGCAAACGATCAAGCTGTTATTGATTTTGTTGCAGCCAACGGCGACGCCATTGGTTATATCGATGCAGCAAAAGTAACTGATAAAGTTAAAGTAGTAGGTACTTTTTAAGTCATTACTACGGCTAATAAAAAACCAGGCAATGCCTGGTTTTTTTATGCGCTTAAATTACTCGACTTTAAATTTAGCTGTGGCGTCGAGTAACGAATCAGACAGGTAATGAAGGTTCTTCGCTACATCACGTACCGCCGACAATGAGTCCATTGTTTCTTCAAACGACATATGCATATTCGACACGTTATCAACCACCATACTGGCAACTGATGTTTGTTCTTCAGTGGCCGCGGCGATTTGCGAATTCATACCGTTAATTTCTAAAATCTGCTCAGAGATTTTATCAATCGACTGCCCTGTATTTTCTGCCGCTTCGGCATTGTTTGTAGCCATATCTCGGGCTGAGTTCATTGCATTTACCGCATGGCTCGCTGCGGTTGTCAACGTTGAAAGCAGCTCTCTGATTTCGTTGGTTGAGTGCGATGTTCTTGATGCAAGCTCACGTACTTCATCTGCTACAACCGCAAAGCCACGACCTTGTTCACCTGCACGCGCAGCCTCAATAGCCGCGTTTAGTGCCAGTAAATTGGTTTGCTCTGCAATTGAGGTAATGACGTTTAAGATCTGAGTCACATTTTTAGTGTCATTTGCCAGCTGGTTAATTGTTGAAGCCGCTTGGTTTATTTCTTCACTTAATGTTTTTGACTCAGTAACAGAGCGCTGTATTTGCGTTCTGCTTTGCTCAACTTCGCGCTCGGCTGTTTGCGCAGCTTGCGATGCGTTTGCCGCTGAATGTGAAATATCAGCAACACTTTGACGCATTTCTTCCATCGACTGCTTAACGATTTCGGCATCGGATGTTTGTTTCGTTGTGGCACGCTCAGCACGTTCCATACCTTGCACAAGTCGCGTTGAGTTCTCCATTAATGGTTCACACACAGCTATTACCTCAAGTACCGAGCCTTTTAATAGCTGAATAAACGCATTGAAGTTAATTGATACCTGACCAATTTCGTCTTTAGCGTGTACTTCAAGTTGTGTGCTTAGTGAGCCTTTACCGTCGGCTAATAGACGTAAGTTATCAGCCGCAGCGCTAGCTGATGAGCCAATTCCACGGGCAATCCAAATTGAGGTAACCACCAATAAAATAAGTGATACAACAGACACAATAAGCATTAAGTGTAGTGCGTTGTCTGAACGCGCTTTGGTTGCTTGTACAAGTTCAAAAAAGCGGTCGTCTGCACGGGTTTGTGCACGTTTAAATCCCGCTAAAACGGCCTCGTATTGCTGTGTTTTTTGCTGTGCTTGCTGTTGAATTTTACTAAAGTCGGCGGTGCCGTCGATCATTGAGGTTGCAATACTCGACGAGGTTTGCGCATAAAGCTCTAATTGTTTTTTGGTATCGGCATGCACATAGCTGTCGTTGATACTGATAATATTTTGTAGATTTTCGTTAATTGTTTTATATGTTTGTGCAGCACTATCCACTAAGTCTGACTCACCAAATGTTACCGCTTGAGTATATAACTCATCTAGTTTTTCGAGTAGCGCAACGTTTGCTGAAGTGAGTTTAACGACTTGATATGACGACTTTTCTAGCTCGTCGAGCGAGATCTTGTTGTCATTCATGGCTATAAAATTGGTTACTACTATGATCACGAATGCCGTTATGGCAATGCATGTTATGGCGTGTATTTTTTTTGTGATGCTCAAGTTATTGAATGAAATACTTGCAGACATTGAATCCACCTTTGCTGTCATATTACTTAGTATTATCGCCCGATTTCCCTAAAGTATTAACTATATTTATATATTTTCAGGTTTTTTTCTTATTTTGTGCCGTTTGTGGGAGGTCTTGTAGGAGGTACTTTAGTGCCGAACCAAAAATAAATAAGAGCTTTCAGTCTTCAGCTGTCAGACGCGCGAAACAAGTTTCACGCCTACGAATGAAACATAGGCGCTAGGATCTGGGTCTGGGTTCTAGGTTCTAGGTTCTAGGACGCGATGTAAAATCGCTGCTACAGACTCGAATCTCGCACCTCGCACCTTTCCCCTCGTAACTTGAAACTCGCTAACTTAAGACACTTCCCGGCTAAAGCCAGTCCTACGCGGGAAACATAGGCGCTAGGATCTAGGCGCTAGGACGCGATGTTAAATCGCTGCTACAGACTCGCATCTCGCACCTTTCCCCTCGTAACTTGAAACTCGCTAATTTAATACATTTCCCGGCTAAAGCCAGTCCTACGCGGGAAACATCAGGCGCTAGGATCTAGGCGCTAGGATGCGATGTAAAATCGCTTACTCGCACCTTTCCCCTTTACTCTTTCTAACCCGCTAACTTTCCCCTTGAAACTTTCCTTTTTTAATAGCGTTCTTTGGGGCTGATCTGTATAATCCGCGGCCTATTATTTACCCTATTGCTTGTTTATTTTCGCAGTTGCTGCGCCCATAACCCTGTCAGTATTTTTCTAGGAATAATTCGTTGATTTCAACCGCTAATATCACCATGCAGTTTGGTGCAGAGCCTCTGTTTGAGAACATTTCAGCTAAGTTTGGTAACGGTAACCGCTATGGTTTAATTGGCGCGAATGGCTGCGGCAAATCGACCTTTATGAAAATTCTAAGTGGTGCGCTTGTGCCAACGTCTGGCAATGTGTCGATTGCGCCGGGTTTAAAGCTAGGTACGCTAAGCCAAGATCAGTTTGCGTTTGAGCAATACACTGTGGTTGATGCGGTGATCATGGGTGATGCAGAACTTTGGAAAGTTAAACAAGAGCGCGACCGTATCTACTCACTACCAGAAATGAGTGAAGAAGACGGTATGAAAGTCGCTGAGCTTGAAAGCATTTTTGCCGAAATGGATGGCTACACAGCAGAAAGCCGTGCGGAAGAAATTTTGATCCAAGCGGGTATTGAGCAAGAGTTTCATTACGGCTTAATGGCAAACGTTGCGCCGGGCTGGAAACTTCGAGTACTTTTAGCACAAGCGCTGTTTGCAAACCCTGATATTTTGCTGCTTGATGAGCCAACCAATAACCTTGATATTCACACCATTACTTGGCTAGCTAACGAGCTTAACCAGCGTAAGTGTACGATGATTATTATCTCTCACGACCGTCACTTCTTAAACTCGGTATGTACACACATGGCCGATATCGATTACGGTGAGCTACGAATTTACCCTGGTAACTACGAAAAGTGGATTGAAGCTTCAAGCTTGCAACGCGAACAGCTGCTTGCTGAAAACGCAAAGAAGAGCGCCGAAATTGACGAGCTACAAGAGTTCGTAAACCGCTTTGGTGCTAACGCATCAAAAGCAAAACTAGCGAGCTCTCGTGCTAAGCGCATGGATAAAATTAAGCTTGATGAAGTAAAAGCATCGAGCCGTATTAGCCCATCACTTCGTTTTGACGAAGGCAAAAAGATGTATCGCCAAGCATTAGAGCTTACCAAGCTAGGTCATGGCTTTGAGGGTGAAACCCTGTTCAGCGGTGGTGACTTATTACTAGAAGCCGGCGCTAAGCTTGCGGTTATTGGTGAAAACGGTGTTGGTAAAACCACCCTATTACGCTGCCTAGTGAATGAATTACAAAGCAACGAAGGTGTGGTTAAGTGGTCTGAAAATGCCAGCATTGGTTATTGCCCGCAAGACAGCAGCAAAGAGTTTGATAACGACTTAACTCTATTTGATTGGATGTCGCAGTGGCGCACCGCTAAGCACAACGATTTAATGGTTCGTGCTATGTTAGGCCGTTTATTATTCACTGCAGATGACGCTAACAAAAAAGCACGTAACTGTTCGGGTGGTGAAAAGAACCGCCTATTGTTTGGTAAGCTCATGATGCAAGACATCAACGTGCTCATTATGGACGAGCCAACCAACCACATGGATATGGAAGCCATTGAAGCACTCAATAATGCATTAAAAGATTACCAAGGCACACTGATTTTTGTGAGCCACGACCGTGAGTTTGTATCGTCATTGGCGACTCGTATCATCGATATTAAAGATCAACAGCTTATCGATTTTCAGGGCACGTTTGACGAATATATGGACCATGTTGCGCAACAAGCGCAGTAACCCCTTCTTCGAAAAGGTGAGCAAGTTAGCTCACCTTTTTTGTTTACGTTCAGTTACATAATACCTTTGACTGACTTACCCAATTTAGGTAATTTGCATCTCTTTTACAAAGAAAAATAAACTTTAAAGGATGTAAATGAAAAAGCTTCTTAGCGTATCGGCATTAACACTGGCATTAACAGCGTGTGGTGGCGGTTCATCAACAGACAAAAAACCAGATGTAAAAGTTGAGCAAAATACTGCGCCTACCCTCTCAGGCTCACTGGCCCTTTCTATTAAAGCGCTTGAATCAGCTAATTTAGTTGTTGATTTAAAAGATGAGCAAAACGACAGTGTGACAACAACGATTATTGATAAGCCAGAATGGCTGACTGTATCCACCAGCAGTAATCAAGTAACTTTTAGTGCTGAGCCAAGCCTATTCGACGTTGCTAACCACGCTTTTACTGTGGAAGTCTCTGATGGTAAAGCAAGTAACCAATATACCCTAACCGTTAATGTCGCTGAAAACCGTGCCGCATGGCAACCAATTGAGCTTAGCAACAGCGAAGTGATGGGGAATTGGCAGTCAAGCGATAGCAGCGTGCAGCTTTCGTTTGCCTCTGAAGACACCGGTGTGATTGCTCAAAACGGTGAGTTAAGCCGTTTTAGATGGTCAAATCCTGATGTTATTGCGTTAAATACCCAAGCAATTGATTGTTTGCATGAGTGTAATCAACAAGCCCTTCTTGAAATGGAAGTGTTAGCTAAGCGCGATGACGCTATTCGTGTTGAGCTTTTTAATGTATCAACCGATAAAGGCGAAGTAGTTACCCTTTATAAATCAAATACAGAGCTTAGCTCTGCGTATTATGTTGATATGGATGACAATACTTTTCACATGGTGAATCATATAAACACCGAAGGTGAAGAAAGCTATTTTGAAGTATCGATAGCAAGCTATATTCCAACAGCTTCAGGCAGTACCACATCATTCCCTTATGCAGAGTTTTCGGCGACCTTAGAAGGTAAATCGTTAGCGATTAATGGCGACAAATTTATTACGAACAGCTATGCAAATCAGCTAAATAAAGAAGGCTACGAGGTGAATGTAGAGTTTGACCTTAACCTCGTTAATGCCGAAGTAGTTGCGCAGTTCGATGATTTTGCGGTTCTAAAACTGCAACATATTCTTAGCTATCATGATGAAGCTGACGCTGCGAATATTGTTGAGTCAGAAGAGCTAACTGAAGCTATGAAAGTGCAAACATCGGTTGTTGCATTACAAAAACTGACACCGATTGCGGTTCCTGAGCTTAAAGTGGGTAAAACGTATACTGGCCGCTTAAATAATAAAAATTCAGATACAGGTGAAGGATTAACGCTTCGCTATTTACCATCATTTTTCACTATCACTGCCGCCGACACTGCAACGGTAACATTCAATACGCCAATAAGTACCGACTCGTTCAAGTGGCATTACAACTTAGACAATAATGGCGACACCGTTAAGGTAACCGGCAATGGCCTAGATACCAGCTTACAATTTTTCACTCAACCTGATGGTAAAACTCTCATGGTGCGCGAGCGAAATAAAGAAGAGCGTCAGGCTCGCTTAGGGTATGAATTTTTGGAAGTGATTGATGATTCAACCATCACTCTTGATGACTATAAGCATCTATTTAGCTACTTACGTCAAGACTACACCAGCGGCAACCTGAAAACATACTGGTTTATAAATGATGATGGTAAAGGCAGCTTCTATTATGCTGATCAATATGGCCTTGAAAACAGAGCTAACTTTACGCCAAATACCTATTGGCAATTTGAAGCTGATAATAGTATTAGTTTTGCAATGATGTCTCAGTGCCCAGGCGCAGTTGATTATGCTAGCTGTAAGGATGAAGTGTTAGGCGATGATGAAATTTTATATGCCTCTTTAATTAATTTTAAAATTATTCATAAAGAAGCAGATAAATTCATTTTCGACCGCCTGTTTTGGCAGCGTATCTATAACTACAGCGATAAAGAAGTTGAAGAAAACATATACCAAAACAGTTATTGGTTAGGGATTGAAAAGTAAAGGAGCTTGCAGCGGTCAGCCGCGCGAAACAAGTTTCACACCTACATGTAGCAGCGGGTTTATCCCGCGTCCTTGGCGAGGTTCTTGGCGCTGGGATTTAGGTTCTAGGCTCTAGGCGCTAGGTCCTAGGCTCTGGGCTCTGGGACGCGATGTAAAATCGCTGGTTTCTAGTCGTTAGAGGTCAGATGTTAGATGTCAGTCGAGCTGTGGGGTTGGTTAGTTCGAGAGTTTTTCGCAACAAAAATGCCTCTTATGCAACATTGTAGGAGGTACTTTAGTGCCGAATCGGACGTCGAAAAGAGCGGTTAGTCAGACGCGCGAAACAAGTTTCACGCCTACGTGTAGCAGCGGGTTTATCCCGCGTCCTTGGCGAGGTTCTTGGCGCTAGGCTCTAGGATTTAGGCTCTAGGATTTAGGTTCTAGGCGCTAGGTCCTAGGCTCTGGGCTCTGGGACGCGATGTAAAATCGCTGCTACCTCGTATCTCGTATCTCGTATTTCGCATCTCCTATTTCGCATCTCCTATTTCGCATCTCCTATTTCGTATCTCGTATCTCCTATTTCGTATCTCGTATCTCGTATTTCGTATCTCGTATTTCGCATCTCGTAACTTTACTCTTTCCCCTCGTAACTTTCCCCTTTCCCCTTTCCCCTTGAAACTCGCTAACTTCTTTAAATAAAAAAGGCCACACAGTTTAACTGTGTGGCCTTTGTACTTAACGGAATTTTAAGTTAAATATCGAAACGGTCGGCGTTCATTACTTTCACCCATGCGTCGACAAAGTCTCTTACAAAACGTTCGTTGTTGTCGTCTTGTGCATAAAACTCTGCGTATGAGCGTAGGATTGAGTTTGAACCAAACACTAAATCAACGCGTGTTGCTGTCCATTTAGTTGCACCTGTGCTGCGCTCAACAATATCGTAAAGGCCATTGCTTGTTGGCTTCCATGTGTAAGCCATGTCAGTTAGGTTTACGAAAAAGTCTGTGCTAAGTGTGCCTACATTATCTGTAAACACGCCATGCTTAGAGCCGCCGTGGTTAGTGCCAAGTACACGCATACCACCAACAAGAGCGGTCATTTCTGGTGCTGTTAAGCCCATTAATTGCGTACGCTCTAGCATTAGCTCTTCTGCTGAAACCACGTAATCTTTCTTCAACCAGTTACGGAAACCATCGTGAATTGGCTCAAGTACGTCGAACGAGTCTGCATCTGTCATCTCGTCTGTAGCATCACCACGACCCGGCGCAAATGGCACAGTGACGTCAACACCCGCTGCTTTTGCAGCTTGTTCAACCGCAGCAGAGCCACCAAGTACAATTAAATCAGCGAGGCTTACTGGTTTGCTTAAACCCGCTTGTACTGATTCAAGTGCGCTTAATACTTTAGCTAAACGCTCAGGCTCGTTACCTTGCCAATCTTTTTGCGGTGCTAGGCGAATACGTGCACCATTTGCACCACCGCGATGGTCTGAACCACGGTAAGTACGGGCGCTGTCCCATGCTGTTGCAATTAAGTCTGCTTGACTTACACCACAGTTAAGTAGCTTGGTTTTAAGCTCGCTAATTTCGCTGTCTGATAAGGTGTAATCCACCGCTGGGATCGGATCTTGCCAGATCAGATCTTCGCTTGGTACATCGGCACCTAAATAACGTGATTTAGGGCCTAAGTCACGGTGCGTTAGTTTGAACCATGCACGTGCAAACACATCACTAAAGTATTCAAAATCATCGTTAAAACGTTCGATAATCTTACGATAGGTTGGGTCCATCTTCATCGCCATATCGGCGTCGGTCATAATAGGATTTAAACGAATTGATGGATCTTCTACATCAACTGGTTTGTCTTCTTCTTTAATATCGATTGGTTCCCACTGCCACGCACCTGCTGGGCTCTTCTTAAGTTCCCACTCGTAGTTAAGCAGTAAGTAGCAATAACCGTTATCCCATTTAGTTGGGTGAGTGGTCCACGCGCCTTCGATGCCTGATGTCATGGTATCGCGGCCAATACCGCGTGAGTTATGGTTGTTCCAGCCAAGGCCTTGCTCAAACACATCAGCCGCTTCTGGCTCAGGGCCAACGTTCTCTTCGCTACCATTACCATGGGTTTTACCCACAGTGTGGCCACCGACTGTAAGCGCTGCAGTTTCTTCGTCATCCATTGCCATACGGGCAAAGGTTTCGCGAACTTGTTCAGCCGTTTTAAGTGGATCAGGATTACCATTCACCCCTTCTGGGTTCACATAAATTAAGCCCATTTGTACCGCTGCTAATGGGTTTTCCATGGTGTCTGGTTTAGCTACATTTGTATAACGCTCATCACTAGGTGCTAACCACTCTTTTTCAGCGCCCCAGTAAACGTCTTTTTCTGGATGCCAAATATCTTCGCGGCCACCTGCAAAACCAAAAGTTTTTAAACCCATTGATTCGTATGCCATATTACCGGCTAAGATCATTAAATCAGCCCAAGAAAGTTTGTTACCGTATTTCTTTTTAATTGGCCAAAGTAAACGGCGTGCTTTATCTAAGTTAGCGTTATCTGGCCATGAGTTTAATGGCGCAAAGCGTTGATTACCCGTACCACCGCCACCGCGGCCATCTTCTAAACGGTATGAACCTGCTGAGTGCCACGCCATACGGATCATTAAACCACCGTAATGGCCCCAGTCAGCTGGCCACCATTCTTGGCTTTCGGTCATTAAGTTTTTTAAATCGGTTTTAACTGCTTCAAGGTCAAGAGATTTGAATGCTTCTGCATAATTAAAGTCTTTGCCGTAAGGATTCGTTTTGCTGTCGTGTTGATGAAGAATGTCGAAATTGAGTGCGTTTGGCCACCAGTCGGTATTTGATTGAGCGGTGACAGTGTTACTACCATGCATTACCGGGCACTGGCCCGTTTTTCCATTACTCATTATATGCTCCTCATAAGCTAAAAATATGACGAAACGCTAAAAAGTCGCTTTTATCCCTTTCGTCATAAAGAGAGATTTTCTAATAGTTATGAATAACTAATAGCAAATAAGTTCCTGTTGTTTAAAACTATAGGAGTTGTATATAAATAAAGCTAGATCTAGATCATGGTTTTAAATCGATTGCACCGATAGAAAAATCTGATTTGATTCATTTTGTAAAACCGTCCATTTTATAAGGGTATTTTTTAACAGCGAGTAGCCCTTATGAAAACTATTAATCCTGATGTTGCTAGACAACTAAGTATTAACTTTTTTATCGCCAATTTACCTATTTTGATGTTAACGGGGCTGGTAGTTGCTTCGCTTGTCGGGCTAACCTTTAGAAGCTCAGTATTGTTTTGGCTGGCGTTGTTAATCACACCTTTAAGCATTAATTATTTATATTCTAAAAAACGCATAAAACAGTTTTGCAAAGACAACAAATGCTCAGATATTTCTTGTCTTGCCAAGCAAACTGATTAATTTTTAATTTCATTACCCAGTCACCAGATTATTTAGCCTGCAACTTGTTTAAAAATTAATTAGTTATGCGAGTTTCATAGGTAGTTTGAAGGTGACAGTAACACCGTTATCGGGTTTACTATCGATGCTCACTTCACCTTGCAGCGCTTGCGTTGCAAGGTTATAAACGATCGACATACCCAACCCACTGCCGCCACTCCCTCGTTTGGTGGTAAAAAATGGCTCAAACACCTTGTACATAACATCTTCAGTCATGCCATGGCCATTATCTTTGTAGGTGACAGTGTAGCTGTGATTGTCATTATCTATGCTCACAGCAATATCTATGCGGTTTTGCTCTCGGCCAATAAAGCCATGCACGCAGCTGTTATTAACTAAGTTTAGAATTATTTGGCTAAGCGCCCCTGGTACGGTGATCAACGAAAAGTCTTCGACGCAGTCGATGTTTACTTCGACACTATGGCTTCGCGTTAGCGGCATAAGACTGTGCAATATATTTTCAAGATAATCTTTAATATTGGTATCTAGTAAATTAAGCGATGACTGATCAACTGCGGTTTGCTTAAAGTCGCTAATCAGTTTTGCAGCCCGCTCAAGGTTGGTAAATGATATTTTGATGCACTCGTTTAAGTGATTCATACCTTCGAGTAAGGCCGTTTTTGTTAAGGTATTTGCCTCTATATGTTTGTTAAGGGCACTGAGTTTATCTTTTGCCGAACTATTCGCGGTTACTGCAATGCCAATAGGCGTGTTGACTTCATGTGCAATGCCCGCAACAAGATTACCCAGTGAAGCCATTTTCTCGGCTTCTATGAGTTTTTCTTGCATTGCGGTGAGTTCTGATAAGGTTTTTTCAAGTGTACGCGTACGTTCAGCTACACGTTGCTCTAGATGCTGATTGGCGCGCTCAAGTTCTGCATTGATACGTTCATTCTCTTGTGCAGACAGGGCTCTGCCATAAAGATCTGCCAATGCACCAATAAATGAACATTCATCTTCTGTCCAATGCCGCTTGCCACCAATATGCTCACAGCAAAAAATCCCGATCATTTTTCCTTTATAGCGAATTGGTGCATCAAGCATTGCACCGATATTAAGAGGGGTTAAATAACTTTCGCTAAATTCATAGGTGGCAGGGTCGGTATGAGCATCTACTGCGGTAATCGTACGTTGGGTGTCGAGCGCTTTGAAGTAGGCTGGGTATGCATCACGAGGGAGCACTAACATTTGAATTTCTTTGCCGTTTTCTCTATCAAGTAACAAACGACACTCAATCGCCGTGTTTTCGGCATTTAAAAGCCAAATCCCAGCTCGGCCAATTTCAAGGCCATCAAGAACAGCATTTAGAATTAAGCGTTCAGCTAATTCAACATTGCCACTATCAAGATCGGAAGAAATTGATACTCCATACAGCAGTTGGACTAGTTGTTGGCGCATACTCTCACCTTTTAGTTTTACGACTCCTTAAGTCTAGACGAACATTATGATTCTGACAGAACGAATATAAGTTTTTAAAAACTCATTTAGTATTAAGTAGTTGTTCAGATAAACAGGGGTATATTGTACCTAACTCCTGTTGATACCCCTTACGACTTTATGTTGTTTAAGCAGTTTGGCCAGCTCTCCCCCGAGCTGGTTTTTTTTTGCCTAGTCCACAGTGCTCACGCATGTTACAGTTACTCTAGAACTCACTAAAAATGAAAAGATCATGCGTTATACCTTAATTTTAATTACTTTTTTAATGAGCTTTAGCACGTTTGCAGCAGCTCAAAATGAACCTGAAAACCGCCCTGCACTGAATGAAGCAGAACAACAACAAGCACTCGATAAACTTCAAGAACCTATGTATAAGCCATTGTTAGAGCGTTATATTCTTGATGAATTAAAAGCAGTGCGCCAAGACCAACAGAAACTGCGTGAAGATGTGACCAAACAAGTTGCTCACACACAACTTGATACTGCCGACCGCGCATTAACTTATACAACCGACACCATTAATAATGTCTTTTTTATTATTACCATTACCGCTTCAATTTTAGTTCTAGTTGGCTGGAATTCGCTGCGTGATGTTAAAAACAAAGTAGAAGACATTGTTAATACACGCGTGAGTGCAATCACCAAAGAATACGAAGAGCGATTAAAAGTACTAGAAGAAAAACTACGTGAGCGATCTGAAGAGATCTTAACGAATCAGAAAAAGATCTCAATTACGAATGAGGTTCACTCTTTATGGATGCGTGCCAATTTAGAAAGCGATGTTGCCAATAAGATTGAAATTTTTGATGAGATCTTAAAACGTAAGCCAGAAGATGTAGAAGCGATTGCCTATAAAGCCGATGCATTACTTGAAAAGAATCAAACCACAGAAGCTATTGCACTTTGTAATCAAGCATTAGAAATCGATAGCGATTACGGCTATGCATACTGGCAACGTGCTTGTGCGTATGCATTACTGCACAAACACGCCGATGCTATGGCTGATATTCGCATGGCCCTTGAGTATTCTCCTAACTTGCGTAACGAGCTATTACACGAGAGCGCGTTTGCCAGCCTGCACGACAACGACAGCTTTAATTCGTTGTTAAACGAAACGGTTTAGTCGCCCCCCCATGTAGCAGCGGGTTTATCCCGCGTCATAGGCGTTAGGATTTAGGTCCTAGGCACTAGGATTTAGGCTCTAGGTCCTAGAGCCTAGGACGCGATGTGAAATCGCTGACTTTTAGCCGTTAGAGGTCAGATATTAGATATCAGCCGAACTGCGGGGTTGGTTAGTTCGAGTGTTTTTCTCTGCAATGAAAACCTTGTTCGAGGCATTGTAGGAGGTACTTTAGTGCCGAATTGAACTTAGAAAAGAGTGGTCAGTCAGACGCGCGAAACAAGTTTCACGCCTACATGTAGCAGCGGGTTTATCCCGCGTAATAAGCGTTAGGCTCTGGGTTCTAGGTCCTAGGCGCTAGGACGCGATGTAAAATCGCTGCTACCTCATATCTCGCATCTCATATCTCGCATCTCGTTACTCGTACCTTTACTCTCGCTAACTTTACTCTCGCTAACTTTACTCTTGCTAACTTTACTCTTGCTAACTTTACTCTCGCTAACTTTACTCTCGCTAACTTTACTCTCGCTAACTTTACTCTTGCTAACTTAATCCCCCTCTATTGCAAAAGCCCCAAATACCGCTAAACTAATCATTAAATACCTAATGATTATAAAAGCAATCAATATGCGTTCTGAACAGGCAGCAAAAATGGCACAAAAGCTGGGCGATTTGATACGCCAGCACCGAACACTTCATTATACGCAAAGTACATTTGCGAAAATGATTGGGGTATCACGTTCAACTGTACAAAAGTTGGAGCAAGGTGATGTTGTGAAAAGTGACATTCTTTTTGAAGCGCTGGTTGTACTTAACTTACAAGGAGCACTGCTTGACGAAATAAATGAATTAGCTGCAGACGTAGGTGGCTACAATGCGCGCCAACGCAAACGAAATTCACCACAGGAAATTAATGATGACTTCTGAGTGCTATGTCTTTATAGATGGTTTAGAAGAAAAACCCGTTATTTGTGGTTACTTTAAATTAGATAATCAATCAGGTCGCGGTGAGTTCAACTATGGTAAGAGCTATTTAGCCCGAAGCGATGCCTTTGCTCTAGATCCAGTACATCTGCCATTAAAATCGGGGATTTTCAGTTACAGCGCAAACAGAGGTCTATTTGGCGTATTGAGTGATGCAGGAGCTGACTCGTGGGGGCGCAAGTTAATTCTTTCGCTTCATACTACAAAACCCAAAAACGAGTTAGAATTTTTATTAGCTGGGTCTGGGTATGGCGTAGGAGCTCTTGTTTTTAGTCTCTCGCGAAGTGCCTCAAAGCATAAAACTAACAAAAACACCTTGTCTGATTTAGCCTTGCTAGACCAAGCTAAAGATGACTTGCTGGCGAATAAAACAATTTCTGATGAAGCTAAGAAAGCATTTGAGTTTGGCCAAAGCATGGGGGGAGCTAGACCGAAGACCTCTATACAAATTGACAACAAACTCTACTTAGCAAAATTCAATCGCCAAGATGATTTATTCAATCTAGTCAGAGCTGAACATGCTGCAATGAAAATGGCGGAACAGCTTGGTATTCGAACGGCTCCTACCTTTATTCATAAAACACATACCGGTGATGTGCTACTTGTTGAGCGGTTTGATGTTAGTAATGGGTTACCAACACACCACTTTTTAAGTGCGAATAGCTTACTTCAAAAACCTAAAGTTGCTATGAGTGATCTTTCAAGTGACTACTCATATGGTCAATTAGCTGAATTTATAAGGCATCAAACAATGCAAAATGCAGGTGATGCTGAAGAGTTGTTTAAGCGAATGGTGTTCAATGCGTATATTGGTAATACAGATGATCACACTCGCAATCATGCATTCCTATATTCATTTTCACAAAAAAATTGGCGATTAAGTCCAGCTTATGACA
Organism: Pseudoalteromonas sp. S4492; assembly: GCF_005886115.1. Taxonomy (NCBI): domain Bacteria; kingdom Pseudomonadati; phylum Pseudomonadota; class Gammaproteobacteria; order Alteromonadales; family Pseudoalteromonadaceae; genus Pseudoalteromonas; species Pseudoalteromonas sp. S4492. The sequence continues at coordinate 26,873 of NZ_PNCP01000003.1, read as the reverse complement.
TCACTCCAATCAACAACTCAAAACAACATGGTCTTGGCTTTGGCGATGATGGTCGTTATGCAAGTAAAAGCAATTTTTTATCTCAGGCTAAGCGATTTGGATTAGCAAATTCTGCAGCAAAAAACATCATCAAAGAGATTGAAGAATATTGCAAAGATTGGCCGACTCACTTTAAACATTTTGCCGACGTTAGTGATGAAGATATCACTCGCTTAAAAGGTGTAATTCCTGAAATAAATGAAGAGTAATAGCGTGAAACAAGTTTCACGCCTACGTTTTATCCCGCGTTATAGGCGCTAGGATTTAGGCCCTAGGTTCTAAGACGCGATGTAAAATCTCTGGCTTTTAGCCGTTAGAGGTCAGATATTAGATATCAGCCGAACTGCGGGGGTGGTTAGTTCGAGTGTTTATCTCTGCAATGAAAGCCTTGTTCGAGGCATTGTAGGAGGTACTTTAGTACCGAATTGAACGTAGAAAAGCGCGGTCAGTCAGACGAGCGAAACAAGTTTCACGCCTACGTGTAGCAGCGGGTTTATCCCGCGTCATAGGTTCTAGGATTTAGGTCCTAGGCTCTAGGCGCTAGGACGCGATGTAAAATCGCTGCTACAGACTCGCACCTCGTTACTCGCAGCTTTCCCCTTGAAACTCGCTAACTTTACTCTCGCTAACTTGTAACTTGAACCCACTAACTTTCCCCCATAAAAAAAGAGCAGCTGGGCTGCTCTTTTTTCTATCGGAAGAATAACACTTTGGTTATTTTGCCATTCTCTATTTTGTAGCTGGTGACGAACTCTGAGCGCTTGTCGACGACTTTCGGGTCTTGCGTACAAGTTTCAGAGAGTTCATGATCAATCACGATGTTGCCAAGTACGATGCGTTTAATTGGCGATGACTTAATGCACTTTAGCTTTTTGAACATGATACCGTATCGTGCAATAAGCTTTTCTTTACCAGTAAACATAAGCTCATTCGGGAATGTATAAAACTCAACGTTTTCATCATACATCTTAATAAAAGCATCAATGTTGCGAGCGTTGTACGCAGCGATAACTTGTTCAATCACTGCCATTGATTCACGTGACTGGCGCGCTTTTTCTTGCTGCTTAGCTGTTAGTGCTTCTTTAGCTTGGTTAACGGCTTTTTCTGCTTCTGCGACTGCTTGCTGTTTTTCGGCAACTGTTTTTGGTTGCTCAGCAGGTGCTGGGGTTTGTGTACCGAGTACTTTACTGTCATCGACTTCTGCAACCGCTTTTAACGCTTCGGCAGTGGCTTTTTGCTCGTCACTGTTTGTTGTGGTTGCAGTCGTTGTTTTAGCTGCTTCTTCAGCTTTCGCTTTTTCTTCTGCTGTGGTTTTTTCAGCTTCCGCCGCTGATTTTTGCTCTGTTGCTGGCTTTTCTTCAATAAACTCTAAGCTTGGTACGTCCTTCTTTTCGGCTTTTTGTTCATTGCTCGTTTGAGGCTCGGTTTGTTCGGTGGTTTCGTCACTTGCAATTGACTGCCAAGAGAATAATAAACTGATTGCAAAAAATAACGGTTTCATACTTTTCCTAAATGCATCATTCCTGATTTGAGGCGCTAAGGTAGCAAATTCTAGCTGTTTGGCATAGTTTTTTACCAATATTGCTCTACTGTGATCTGCCCAGGTTCACGGCGCCTGTTGCGGCTAAAACCAAGCTCTAACAAAATAGCCGAGGTATCTTTTACCATTTGTGGGTTACCGCAAATCATAAATTGTGCGGTATCAGGTACAGTCGGGCGCCCTATTACATCAAATAAACGATGGTCTTTTATTACGTCTGTTATCCGGCCATTAAAACCGATTGTGGCTGACTCTCGGCTGACTACAGGCGAATAGTAAAGATTTGGGTACTGCTGCTGTAGCGCTTTAATGCGCTCCTGATAACTTAAGTCCTCATTAAGACGAACTCCATGCACTAAATGAACATGCTCAAACTTTTGCCACACTTCGCCCTGCTCTAATATTGAAATAAAAGGCCCAAGCGCAGTGCCTGTACTCAGCATATAAAGCTGCTCACTGCTTGGCACTTCATCAAGAGTAAAAAAGCCAGTCGCGCGGCGCTCTATAGTCACTGAGTCACCCGGCTTTAATTGCGCAAGTTGTTGAGAAAGTTGCCCGTCTTTCACATTGATAAGATAAAACTCGAGGTCGGGATTATTCGGCGCATTCACATAAGAATATGCACGTGCGACACGTTTATCACCCACTTGCATTGCAAGCTTTGTAAACTGCCCCGCCGTGAATGGTTCGACATCAGCATTAACGATTAAGCTAAATAATGACTCAGTCCACCATTTAACGTCTTTAACCTTAGCTTCAACCCAATTAGACATACACATCCTCAATTGTTGTTCCTCTATTAAAGGTGGCAACAATTGCTTGAATTTTCAAGTTTTAAGGGTCGGATGCGAGATGCGAGATGCGGGCAGGATTTTACGCGAGGTAAATAAGTAGTCATAAAAAAAGCCGCATAAATGCGGCTTTGATAGGGTTTCATTAATTAGGTTATAAGCCTTTATCAACCGTGTTTTGCCATGCTGCTTCCCAAAGGCTAAGATCTTCTAGTTTGATAAAGTTAATGCGAGGATAAATTAAGTTTTCAATTTCATCCTCAGAAATTTCACCATTATTATCCTCATCATAACCATAATAACCATACTCATGTACTAATGCAGAATTTGATTCAGGAACATATGCTAGTACGTCCCAAAATCTATAGCGCATTTCAAAGTCGCTTTCATAGCCCATTTTAATTTGGTTTTCTGTTCGGCTCCATGCCCATTCGGTTCCAATGTGAAAATAGTTATCAGGCCCATCTATTAAATGAGCTGAACGAATAGCCCGCTTTACAGTATTGTTCGCATCAAACTGGTAAGCAAATAGATAATCAATATTCATTAGGTCATCTTCATATACACTCTCACTACCATGATTCATTACTGTAATCATAGGTTGATACACCTTTGGTAGCTCAGTAATCATGTTGTCAAAAAACAATTCAGCATCGTCTTGTACCTTAACAACGGAGCCTGTACCTTGAAAAATTAGTTCATCATTTTCCCATTGCTGTACAAAGGTTAAGTAACGATGACTATCAGACATAATCGGCGTATAAGTCACTTTTTCTGTAGAGCTAGAAAGCACCAAGCTATTTTCTAAGCGCTCTACTACATAAGATTTACCTGTGTGTTTCGCAGTTGCTGTCACACCTGAAATTGTTAAGAACTCATGATTAAGAGTGCTTCCTGAAACTTCCTCTGCAACATACAGTAATGGGACAGACCACTCCCCAACTAACTGTTCTGAATTAAGCAATGAAAATTCATCATTGGTGCCGTTAACAATTTTCAATGCTCCATCAATTGGTTTTTCGTAAATTAGAGTATCTGATTCCCATTCAACGGCTTCCGGGATCTCTAACTCTTCAACATCTACTCCAGAAATGTATGCTAAAACACCTGACTTATCATTGGCTAATTTAGAAACCGTTCTTTTTAGTGGGTACTTTTTAACAATAATAAATGAATTTATTTTGCCCTTGTAGTAAGCATCTCGTATTGCTATGGCGATATCTTCGCCCCATTTATTAGCAATTTCTACCATTCCACTATCAATGTTGAAGCTTAAGTCGATTGCATATCGTAAAACAGAGTCTTCTGCAAAATCGAATACAAGCTTACCTTGTTCGATTTTCCACTCAACACTCGCTTCTCGAATATCGTTATTTTTAGCGACTATACTTTCACCTTGATGATCACTATTCAAAATAAGTGTTTTATCTGCATATAGCGGCATTAACTTTTTACGGTACGCTGAAAATGTAAATAGTGGTTGCTCAGTGAGCTCTTGTTCAGTAAAAACCAAATCAGTACTGCTGATAGAGTCATTTTTCGCTTGTGTGAAATCAGCTTCATACTGCTCGGTTAGATTACCTTGCGTATCCATTGCAGCAATACTCACTAAGTAAGCATTTATTGCCTCTTTAACTTCACCAGAGTTTAGTAAAGTCAACGATGTACCTTCAGCAACTGTATAGTTGTCATTATCGACCAACAGTTTTATAAAACTTGCAGTATCTAATAATTCCTTTGGTGATATTTGTGCAGAAAAACTATCGTAAGCTTCTTGGGTAATTATTGTGTCTTCAGCATTTTGTTCTTCAGCCAATAAATAGTGGGCAGTCGATAAGTGAGTGATGTTGGCATTGTTTCCTTGCTCATATGAAAAAATGCGATCCTCACCCGAAGCTAGCATTACACTTTCAAAACTCCCAAATAAATTAACTAACTCGACGTGTTTTTGATCATTAGCCGTACCAATCGCCTTTAATAAAAGCATATCGGTTATATCTGACGTTTTAACATCTAACTGATAAAAGCCATTACTGTCAGCTTGAGTTTCTAGTGTTTCGCCATTAATTGTTAAAGAGACATCAGCATTTGCAATTGGTTTATCAACCACTTGCCCTTTTAAAGTCAACTGCTGATATAATGTTAGCTCAACGCTTGCTTGTGACGTTTTTTCTCCATCGGTTATTTGATAGCTGAAGCTATCTTTTCCTGCAAAGTTTGCATCAACCGGAGTATAAAGCACTTCATTATTTGAAATCGTTGCTGTTCCGTGAGTTGGCTGCGTTAATATTTGCGCAACAGTTAACGCATCACCATCACTATCTGTGTCATTTTCCAAAACACTAATTACAACACTTTCACCATTAAGGGTTGAACTAGTATCAATAACTGCAACGGGTGCCGAATTTGTTAATTCTTGTTTAGATTCCTCATTACTATCACTATTGCCACCACAACCAGTAAGTAAAGATGAAAAGACAAGGCTTAGAGGTAGGTATTTATATTTCATACTAATCCTTAGTATTTTTGTCCAAGAGAGTTTATTAATTATTTACTTTTTAGGTACAAACCTAAAAGGCTAACAATAAAGTATTGTTGCTTATGATTACAACTCTTTTTTATTTATCAAGGCTTAAAATTGCGAGATGCGGGCAGGATTTTACGCGAGGTAAATAAGTAGTCATAAAAAAAGCCGCATAAATGCGGCTTTGAGGTTAGTCTCACTTCACTTTGGGCGTGTTTCCAAATTTCAGTGAATACGTTACCAAGGAACTTATTTAAATTGATTCTAAAGCAATTTTAACCATTTCGTTAAAAGTGCTTTGACGCTCTTCACTTGGTGTTGCTTCACCAGTGATTACGTGGTCACTCACAGTAAATAGTGCCATCGCTTTTGCGCCGTATTCAGCGGCTACGCCGTACATGCCAGCTGTTTCCATATCAACAGCAAGTACGCCTAGCTTGTCTAATTCTTGATAGAATGTGTTATCTGCTTGGTAGAATGTATCTGTTGTAAATACATTACCTACTTTCGCTTCAATGCCTAATTCTTTTGCTGCGTTTACGCCGTTAAGTAGTAAACCGAAATCAGCAATTGCGGCAAAGTCGTAACCACGTACGCGCGCACGGTTTACGTTTGAATCTGTGCTTGCACCTTGTGCAAAGATAACGTCACGGATTTTGATATCGCTACCAATACCGCCACAGGTACCAATACGAATTAGATTTTTAACGCCGTAACTAACGATCAATTCACGGGCATAAATTGACATTGATGGAATACCCATCCCAGAACCCATAATACTAACTGGCTTACCTTTGTAGGTACCGGTAAAACCATACATATTACGAACGCCTGTTACTTGTTTTGCGTCATCTAAAAAGTTTTCAGCAATGTATTGAGCGCGAAGCGGATCACCCGGCATTAATACCGTTTCTGCAAATTCGCCTACATTGGCGCTGATATGAGGAGTACTCATTATTGGTTTCCTTTTTTGTTCGCTAATAGCTTGTCGTTAAAGCTATCACCGTATTCAAGTGCAGGAAGATTAAACCACTGGGCAAGGGTTTGACCTATGTCTGCAAAACTAGCTCGTTCTCCAAGCGGGGTGTTTGTCATTCCCGGTTGGTATGCAAGTACTGGCACGTATTCACGTGTATGGTCAGTGCCTGCTGCTGTTGGATCACATCCGTGATCGGCCGTGATAATTAATACATCATCACTATTTAGCTGATTTAAAATGGTCGGCAGGTAATCATCAAACTCTTTTAATGCTTTAGCATAGCCAACTGCATTACGGCGATGACCGTACTTTTCATCAAAATCAACTAAGTTTGTAAAAATCAAACTATGGTCAGGTGCGCTTGCAATCACTTCTGAGGTTTTCTCAAGCAAGTTCATTAGCCCTGGCGCTTTGTGTTTTTGGGTGATGCCTTGGTGCGCATAGATATCGGCAATTTTACCAATACTGATCACTTCACCGCCGTCTTGCGATAATTTATCAAGCAAGGTTGGCGACGGTGGCAACACCGAATAGTCACGACGATTACCTGTACGGGCAAAATCGTCACGGCTCGAACCCAAAAATGGCCGCGCAATCACTCTTCCTATGTTCATTTCATCAAGCAGCGCCCGTGCGATTTCGCAAACCTGATAAAGTTTCTCCAGTCCAAATGATTCTTCGTGCGCGGCTATTTGAAACACGCTATCAACTGAGGTGTAGCAAATCGGCATGCCGGTTTGCATATGTTCTTCACCTAGCTGTTCTAAAATAGTAGTTCCTGAGGCATAACAGTTACCTAAAATGCCAGGAATCTCAGCGCGAGCAATTAGCTCGTCAACAAATTCTTGGGGAAAACACGGCTGTGTATTAGGGAAGTATCCCCAATCAAATAACACAGGTACACCGGCCATTTCCCAGTGCCCTGAAGGCGTGTCTTTACCACTTGATAACTCTTTAGCGTAACCCCATGCGCCAATAGGTGCTTGGCGGTCACTAACTAAACAAGGTTCTTTACCTGCAGCTTCGCATGCATCAGCTAAACCTAAACGGGTAAGATTAGGTAGCGATAAGTGCTCACCTGTTTCTTCTGCATAGGCTTTAAGTAAATGAGCAAAGGTATTTGCGCCTACATCACCAAACTGCTCTGCGTCAGGTGCTGCGCCAATTCCTAGGCTATCTGCCATTAAGATGAGTGCTCTTGCCATGGGTACCTCGTTATCAATATGTGAATACTTTATATGCTCTTCGAATTTTTGGTACAGGACATAAGTCCTGTTTCATAAAACAGAAACATTATAAATTTGCATCTCTAAGCGAAGCAAAAGAGATTAATCGTGTCTTTTTTGCTATTGTGATCTACCTAACAATGTTTCCTTATGTGTGGGCGAGAACTTTAGTGACACGAACAATTATAGCTATTGCTGGCGCATCTGCGTCGGGCAAGTCTCTTTTTAGCAAGACGATTTATAACGAATTAGTCAATGAGCTTGAACCGGGCGCGATCGCAGTGATCGAAGAAGATGCTTATTACAAAGACCAGTCGCATTTGCCGTTTGACCATCGAACGCAAACCAATTACGACCATCCTGATGCTTTCGAGCATGAGCTTTTGCATGAGCACTTACTTCAATTGCGCGCTGGAAAATCAGTAGACGTACCAACTTATGACTATGCAATGCATACCCGTAGCGATGAAACGCGTCGAGTGGCACCTGCAAAAGTACTTATCGTTGAGGGTATTTTGCTCTTGAGTGATCCGGCACTTCGAAAAGAATTTGATATTAAGGTGTTCATTGATACACCGTTAGATATCTGCCTTATGCGCCGTATGCAACGAGATATGGAGCAGCGTGGCAGAACATTACAGTCCGTTGTTGATCAATATCAAGCGACAGTGCGACCTATGTTTTATCAGTTTATTGAGCCATCAAAGCACAAAGCTGATCTCGTAGTCACACGCGGCGGTATGAATCGCGTTGCCATTGATATAATTAAAAGTAAAATAAAATATTTACTGCAACAATAACAACGGGAAATAGTCAGTATGACAACATTTATGAGCTTAGTAGGCATTGTTGTGCTACTAGGCATTGCTTTTGCGGCTTCAACGAACCGTAAAGCAATTAATTTAAGAACTGTGGGCATCGCCTTTTTACTTCAAGTGTTAATTGGTGGCTTTGTCTTGTTCTTTGAAGTGGGCAAAAACGTACTGGCAAGTATGTCTCGAGGAGTCTCATCAGTTATCGGTTATGCCAATGACGGGATTAGCTTCTTATTTGGCTCACTGGCATCGCAAGATACTTTAGGGTTTATTTTTGCGATACAAGTATTGCCCGTTATCGTGTTCTTCTCAGCACTCGTTGCTGTGTTGTATCACATCGGGGTAATGGATTGGATAATCAAGATTCTAGGCGGTGGCTTACAAAAGCTATTGAAAACCTCTCGCCCTGAATCGCTTTCTGCAACCGCCAATATTTTCGTTGGCCAAACAGAAGCACCATTGATTGTTAAACCATTTATCGCCAGCATGACTAAGTCAGAGCTATTTGCGGTAATGGTAGGTGGCCTTGCTACCGTAGCCGGTTCTGTTATGGCAGGTTACGTAACAATTGGTGTAGAGCTTAAATACTTAATTGCAGCCAGCTTTATGGCGGCACCAGGTGGTTTCTTAATGGCAAAAATGATTGTGCCAGAGACCGAAACACCAAAAGAAGATTTAGCTGATTTAGACGTACAAGAAGAAAAACCGGTTAACGTAATTGATGCAGCCGCATCAGGTGCCGCAAACGGTATGCAACTAGCACTGAACGTAGGTGCGATGTTACTGGCTTTCGTAGCACTTATTGCACTTCTAAATGGGTTATTAGGCGGTATTGGTGGTTGGTTTGATCACCCAACATTAACGCTACAAGAAATTTTAGGTTATGTATTCGCACCGGTTGCATGGTTGTTAGGTGTACCGTGGAGCGAGGCAGTAATCGCAGGCAGTTTTATAGGTCAGAAGGTAGTAGTTAACGAATTTGTTGCTTACCTCGACTTTATTAATTATCGCGATACGTTAAGTGCGCACACACAAGCGATTGTCACATTCGCGTTATGTGGGTTTGCTAACTTATCATCGATAGCAATTTTACTAGGTGGATTAGGCGGTATGGCGCCTAGTCGGCGAAAGGATATCGCACGCTTAGGGCTCAGAGCAGTGTTAGCAGGATCTATGGCTAACCTCATGAGTGCAGCAATTGCAGGTTTTTTCCTCTCGCTAGCTTAGAAACTTAATGAGATGAGCCGTAGTTGCAAAACAATAGGATAGGACTTTAAGGGGTTAAAGGTCTATCTGACTTGAACGATACTTCACCAAGGGCCGCAAGGCCCTTTTATCGTTTTATGTGCTAAGATTTAATTACTAAGTCCTTTTAAGTACATAAATGAACTATTTACGACTTTATTTACTAATCATTTTCTTTAGTTGGCCAGCACTGTGCACGCCGACTCTAACCGTTGTGACTGAACTGTCGCCACCCAATCAGACCTTAATCAATAACCAAGTTGCCGGTGAGAGCACCGAATTAGTAAAAGCGATTTTTGCCAAAGCTAATTTGAACGCGAATATAGAGCTCTACCCTTGGGCCCGTGCCTACAATATGGCATTGAAGAAGCCGAACATTTTCATTTACAGTATGGCGAAAACCGCTGAGCGCGAGCAGCACTTTCATTGGATTGGTGAAGTGGCAACCTATCAAATGGGCTTTGTTAAATTAACCTCTCGCAGCGATATAAACATCACTACAAACGAGCAAGCTAAGCAATATAAGATTGCGGTTCAGCGTCATGACCTAGCGGCACAACGCTTAACTGAGCGTGGTTATACGCTGGTTTATACCTCTGATATCAATAAGTCGTATCAGTTGTTGATGTCGGGCAAGGTTGATTTAATTATTGATGATAAAAATTATATAGCGGCGATGGCTGAGCAGTTAGCACTGGATGAAGCTCGTTTCAGCTTTGCGCATGCAATCGACTTTTTAACCATGAAAGGCTATCTTGCTGCAAATATTAATACCGACCAACGTTACGTCGATGCCTTAAAAGCAGCGTTTAATGAGGTGGTCATGACACCAAGATACAATGCGGTGATGATGCTCGCACAGCGACCTTAATTCGCTTTGTATTGCTCAATATAAGTCTCTAATAACCCTTGCTTACTGAGCTTGTCATAACTTGCCTGTAATCGGCTTACAAGCTCTTCGGGTAAGGCCTTATTTAAGGCTAGAAAGTTACCTACCGTGCCATTTAGTGGCAACTCAACCAACTTAACCACTTCTCGCCCTTGGTGACCGTACTGCATTAATTGGTAATTAAACGACAGCTCCGAGCCAATAATGAGCTCTATTTTATTTTTGAAAAATAAATTAATGCACTCGTAATAGTGACTCACTTTGAGAAGATTTTTTTCACTGCGAAAACCAATACTCTCAACAAATTTTTCGTAAATACTGTCTCTTACCACGCACAGACTATGATCTTTCACTTGCGATAAATCGATGGGATTAATACGGTCATTTGATTGTAAGCGATAAAAGAAGTTACTTGATGAAGCCAGTGGACCAACCCAGTTAAACAGCGCTTCACGATCGGGTATACGAGCCGTAGAAACAAGACCTGATTGCGGCTTTTGCTGGGCTAAGTGATATGCCCGAGACCAAGGCAAGAGCTCGAATTGACATTCAATGTCTGCATCAACACACATCGCTTTGACAAACTCGAGGTTTATGCCCTCTAAGTGCCCTTTGTTCGAAAAATTATATGGCGGGAATTGCTCGGTGTAGATGATGACACTGTCTTTTGCCAGTACTACAGGTGCAAAGCTTAGGCACGCTAACAACAAATATTTTAAAATAATTAATACACTCTAATGACACAGCTGCATTAAATATAGAAATATTCATTAACTCAGTCAATTTTTAGGCATAAAAAAAGCAAGCCGTAGCTTGCTTCTTCTCAACTTTACTTTTCAGTAAAATTATAGCGGCTTGATGTTGTCCGCTTGAGGGCCTTTTTGACCTTGTGAAAGAGTGAACTCTACACGTTGGCCTTCAGCTAAAGTTTTGAAACCTTCAGATTGGATAGCGCTGAAGTGAGCGAAAACGTCTGGACCATTTTCTTGCTCGATGAAACCAAAACCTTTAGATTCGTTAAACCACTTAACTGTACCTGATACGATGTTAGACATAGTATTATTCCTGATATAAAAAATTAAACATGCCCTAGTGGGCGGGTGTAGCAAAAAATGAGATGGTACTTAAAAACTTCAGGACGGTACTACAAGTATTACTTATACAACAACGAAATAAAGATTTATTAATTACACGCTTTCTTTCTAGCTGGTGCCCACTATATAGAGTTAGTTTGATAAGTCAAACACTATCGACATTAAAATTCAAACTCTAAAGCCAAGCGAAAGCTATGATCTTTGCCTGATTGGCTAAGCTCACTAATAAAACCTGCTTCCCATTTTAACTGGCGTTTAGGGCTAAATCTGTGTAGCCCAATAAAGCCTGGACCAACCCCAAAAAAGTCCTCTCCCGCATAGATTTCTATCGATGGTTGAAAGGCCGAACGATAGCGATAACGGTATTGTAAGCGAAACTCGCTCTCCCACTCGTTTGCAATATCAGCGCCCCATTCATACACTAAAAATGCGTTCATAGTCAGGCTTGTACGGCCAAACTCTTTTTCCCATAAAAACCCAGTTGTTGCTTCGTATGCATCGATATTATGCTGTTTTTCAAGCTCAAATAACGCTCCCCAATCGGCCCATAAACGGCCTTGCTCAACTAGCTGCCAACGTAACTCAAGCTCATACGAAGATAAGCCAAAATCACCGTTATCATCTCGTTCGCCAACTAAGTAGCCCTCAAGACTCATGGTGTCGTTAATTGCGCCACCAAAGCCTCCTCGCTGCGCCAGTACATTACCGTTATCGGTTTGCCGAGACACTAAACGCCACTCAACCTCACGTTCAAACGGCATCACATAAGGGTGATATACTTTATCAACCACCATGCCATCTGCCTGCGCGACTTGGCTGACACTTGCTAACAACAAGCAACTTAAGCTAATTATTAAGAACCGCATACTGGCTCCTCTGTCTTTTTAATTTTTAAAACGCGCGCTAAGGCAATAAATACTACAGCAGCAATAACATACACCCAGAGCGCTGTTTTACTCGGCGTGGCTTCGTAGCCCACTAAGGCTTTTAATACGCGCCCAAGCTCTGAGTTTTCAACTAAAAACCCACGCCAATCTAAATAATTTGAGGTCACGTCAAGTAAGTCGACCTGGCTTGCTAAATCAAGAAATATCAATAACTTTGCTGTTGCATTAAAGGCAAGCAGCACGACTAAAGGCTGCACACCTGCACGTCTGACAATACTTTCCAGTAAAAAGAACAATAACACACCAAAACTAATACATATGCCCACACCTAAACATGTACCGAGTATCAATGGCTCAGCGGTATCTTTACTGTGCCAAAAGCTGACCAAATAGATCATGTAATGGCTTAAATACAAGGTCATGGTTGCAATCAAGGCCAGTGCAGCCGCCATTTTTCGTTGCTGACAACTCATCAGTGCAGCGACAAAAATCATTATACACAGCAGCATTTGTATGAACTCTAAGCCTCGGTGATCAAATAACTGACTCACCCAAGCAGCGGCTTGTACAAATACTAAGCTCATCAGGGTACCAATAACGGCATAAATACTCAGCTGGCGCTGACTTAAAGGCACGATCAAACTCAAAAGCACAGCTAAAATAACCACAGGTAAAAGCTGATTAATGCTCATTAATAAACTAGTTATCAGCATCATTCACCTCCGTAGCCACGACAGTACCTCGCGCCGTATTAGGCGAAAATTCTCCAAAAAAATCATAACGTCCAGGGCTGAGCGGTCCGATATAAATGACACTCGTACGACCTGGGTAGAGCACTTTTTCACGGTTTAAGTCAAAGCTATCGAACTCTTCTGGGGTGTCATCTTGGTTTTCGATAACTAATCGCAACTTTTTATTGGCAGGTACTGTTATTTCAGCGGGGTAAAACAAATGATCTTTTAAAATCAGCTTGTACTCTTTGGCATAGGCAAGCCAAGACGACATACATAGTAGCAGCATAGAAAGCGCTAAAATCCATTTATTCACTGACATCTCCTTGCATAAAAGAGACACTCACTCGCAAGCCACCAAGGTGACTATCTGCTAAAGCAATATCAGCGTTATAAATCGAGACTATGTGTTCAACAATGGCCATACCAAGCCCGGCTCCTTGTTCACCTGATGGATGTTTATCACCACCCACACGGTAAAAACGGTTAAAAATGCGCTGTTTTTGAGCTTCATCAATACCTGGGCCCGAGTCATCTATTTGCCAAATAAAACGATTATTTTCGGTTTTCAGCGTAATACAAATTTCTCCCACAGCTGGGGTATATTTTATGGCGTTACTCAGTAAATTGCCAAACAAAGTAACTAAGGTGAATTCGTCACCGGCAATGATAAAATCATCGCCATCAATGCTAATGGTATGCTCTTTTTCGTCAATACGATCATAAAGTTGTGCAACAACTTGTTGGCTAATTTCTAACACCGACACGGGGCTAAATTGCGCTTGCCATTGCTCTGGATAAGTACGCCCCAAAATCAGCATTTGCTCAACGATATTGCTCAGTTTATCAACGCCTTTTTCCATCGCATCAAGCTCAACACTCTCAACACCTTGAGCCACTAAATTATGCACATTGATTTTTAAACTACTGAGCGGGGTACGCAGTTCGTGGGCCGCATCAGAAGCAAAAAAGCGCTCTCGTAAATAGGCACTTTCAACCCGTTTGAATAGATCGTTTAAGCGGCTAATTACGGGTTTTATTTCTTGCTCTGGGGTTTGCCAAGGGATTGCAGTAAAGTCATTTGCTTGACGATGTTTAAGTTGATTTGATAACCGAGTTAGTGGCGCAAGCCCTTGTTTTACAAACACACTAATAAGGAGAGCAAGGATAGGCACACTCCACAACAGCGGCGTCATGGCCGATAGAATCACGGTTTCGGTTAGCGCCACACGTTTACTCAAAGGCTCTGCAATAAGCACGCGCTTATTACCTTCGCTTAAGCGATACACTTTGACGCGTTGCCCAGCCAAATTCTCAACACTAAACCCGCTTTGCCACTGACTTTGATTGCTAGAGTTATGCTGCAATGATTTTGAGCTTGAGGCCAAGCTGTCATCAACCCAAACTTGAAATAATAACTGCGGTAGATCACTCGTATAGGCCGGAGCTTCTTTATTGAGTGGCTGCTCGAGTAACACATGCGCCAGCGTTACCAGCTCGTTATCAAGCAGTGCTTCAGCCTGATTCATACTTTCACGGTAACCTTTAGTAAATGCCAAAAAGCAGGTTAAGATCACCATAGACAAAATAAGTAGAGTCAGCCTTTTACGAATTGACACTAGCGCTTACCCACCACATAACCAATGCCGCGTAAGGTTTTAATAAACTCTTTTGGGAATTTTTTACGCAAGTGATGAATGTGCACTTCGATGGTATTTGACCCCACCTCTTCGCCCCATTCATAGAGTTTATTCTCTAACTGCTGTTTTGATTGCACGCGGCCTTGGTTTTCTAGCAAGGCTTTTAGGAGCATAAACTCTTTACGTGGCAAGTTTACTGGCTCACCTTGAAAACTCACGGTAAAAGCGGCGGTGTCCATTTCAACATCACCGACTTTTAAAGTGCTGGTCTGAGCTTGGGTCACACGCCTGCTGGCAACCCGAAGACGGGCAAATAATTCTGCGGGATCAAAAGGCTTTGCTAGGTAATCATCAGCACCTAAATCTAGCCCCATGACTTTATCATCAATACTGCCCCGAGCCGTTAAAATCACCACGGGCAGGTTTTTACGATGCTTTTTGATGTGTTTTAAAATGTCGATGCCATCACCGTCTGGTAGTCCTAAATCAAGGACTACCAGCTCAATTTCATCATTTTGCAGCCATTGCATCGCTGACTTAACGGTCGAACTATGTTCAACACTGTATCCTTGTTGACGTAAAGAACGACACAGGCCTTCTGCCACTAAATGGTCGTCTTCAACGAGCAATAAATGCATAGTTTATCTCTTTATTTTTTTCTCTACCTTAGCCAATAGTTTAGTAATTTCTTGTTGGCGGTAAAGATCTGCTTTTGGTCTATCAGGGCGCGCTGGCGCTTGCTGTGCAACCAATAAAAACTCTCTAGCTGATTTATACTTGCGCTCGTCATACAGGAATGACGCATATAAATAGTTGCTATCGATACCACGCGGGTTTAGCTCAAGCGCTTGCTTAAACAATTTTTTCGCTTCATCGTCATCACCAAAACCAATTGGCCAACCAGGTACTTTACCGTATAAGGTTGCAAGGCTGGTGTATGCTGAGCCATCAAGCGCTTTTGGATCTAGGCTTAGCGCTTTTTCAAATTGTGCTTTCGCATCTTTTGCAAGACCTAGCGCACCTAAGCCCCCTTTTGCACCTGCATAGCTCGATAACACAATACCGTACCAAATATGGCTAGCTGCTTGCTGGTCGTTGGCTTTGGTAAACTCTGCGGTTTCGCTCGCTAACTTTTCGAATGCATCTAACTGCGCATCTTCAACTAATTCGTAATTCACCACTGCCCACTGTTTTTGCACCGAACTTAAATCGCTATTAAAGTCGGCTTTTGCAGGCGCAGCCATGATAACACCTAACATCATTAGGGCTTTAAAATTTAGTTTAGTCATAATCATTCACCTTAATCAATTTAGTTGGCAAAAAAACTTTTAATTTTAGGAAGTTGTTTTGCTATTGCGTTATCAACGAGTGATGGAAATGCACCGTTAATACGGGCAAATAATGTTTCTGGAAAACCAATAAAACGACGACGTTTTTTTGATTTAATTAAATCTATTAATGCATCAGCCACTTTTTCTGGCGGATCCATGGTGTTGCCCAGCTCTTTATTCATCGCGCGTACTTGCGGCGAATTAATCGCGGTATCGGTGGCACGAGGCGCTAAATACAATACTTTGACATCGCTATGGCTGAGCTCTCTGGCAAGGGCTTCGGTCATCCCTCTTAGGCCAAACTTGCTTGCGCAGTACAAGGTTTGATACGGATAACCAATGCTGCCAAACGATGAACCAATATTGACAATCGTGCCTTTATTGCGGGTCACTTGAGGTAAAAACAGCTGACACAATTTAATAGGCACATGCAGATTAATATTTAACAGGTGATCAATTTGCTGTTCGCTAATTTCACTAAACCCCTGCATTACATTAACGCCTGCGTTATTGATTAGTAACGTTGCCCCGCCAATTTGCTGAGCAAACTTAGCAAGATCGTCGCGAGATTCGCTGTTACTTAGGTCAGCCTGAAAATACTCAGCATCATTGCCACATTCCAATTGCAGTGCAGCAAGTTGCTTCACATTTCGACCAACAAGTAATAAACGCCAACCTTCTTTTGCAAGGCGAAGGGCAATAGCACGGCCAATCCCCCCTGTTGCACCGGTTAGCACACAAACTGGGCTACTCATGCGCTTTGCTCCAAGTCAGCCTCGCTAAAGAAAGGTTCTGAATCGAGGTCACGGAAAATATTGCCGTACAGTTTATAAAAACATTTTGCGGCGTGAATGATGGCTTGCTGGTCGTCCTCGTTATCAATTTTGTTCATAAGATTTTCGAAAAACTTCACATGTTCAATATCAAGTGCACCGTGCGAAGTAAGGTAGGTAAACGCCTTTTTAGGTAAACCTACAACCTCACGGATTTGCCCTGCTGCATTATCGGCTAATGCAATCGAAGTGCCTTCAAGCACATGAACCATGCCAAAGAATGCTAATGGGTTACCGCGATTAATTGCATCGTAGGCGTACGACACCATTAATTCGGTCGAAAACTGTGGACGAGAATGACGTACTAGCTCTTTATCAAAACCGCATGCTGCAATATCGTTTAGCACCCATTCTTGGTGGCCTAACTCTTCTTCGATATATTCTGCAACAGCTTCGCGCAGCCACTCTTGTTTATCGCTCAGCTTTGCACCGACTGCCATCAGCAGTGGTACTGTATGCTTAACATGGTGATAAGCTTGCGTTAAGAACGATGCATATTCACTTAGGCTTACTTCACCTTTAAAAACGCGGCCGATAATCGGCGCAGCTAAAAGGTAGTCACGTTCTTTCTGTGTTTCGGCTTGTAATGTATTGAAAAATTGACTCATGCTCGTCGCCTCTTGATAAAGTGCTGAAATCTCTGTAGCAAAAAATTGATTAATAACATCGCGTTTAGGGCGATTATTGCTGGTTAATAAACCTTGCGTGTGGCTCATAGGCTCTGCCATTCGATGCCATTTTCTGATCTGTGCGTATTCGGGTAGTTGCGCGTTTTGTGCCGTAATATGGGCAGCAAGTTCAGCGTCACTCATCGCTTGGTTTGCATAGATAAGCGCGGCTAAAAATGCCTGGCCTTCGCCAATCACCACAGCTTGTTGTACTTGGCTGTGGCTAAGCAATAACGACTCTGGCCACTCGGCACTGATATTGCGCCCAAAGCTGGTGATAAGCTGATTTTTCAAGCGGCCTTGTATAATCAAGCGACCTGCTTGCTCAGTAACGAGATCGCCGGTTGCATACCAATCGTCAGCATTTTGCGCTGCTTGACCTAAGTACCCCAAAAACAATGAGCCTTTGATATAAAGCTGGCCATTTTCAATTTTGTATTGAATGTGCTTTAGCACTCGCCCTGCGGTGTCAATGTCATCATCAGTCTGTGTATTTAGGCTCACCACCGATGAAGATTCAGATAAACCATAGCCTTGATAAACGGGTAAACCGAGCTCACGAGCTTGCTTAATAAGCGCTTGGCTTACAACCGCGCCACCTACAGCAATAAACTTTAAGCTTGTAGGTACTTGCCAGCCTTGCTTTGCAAAAGCCACTAAACAAGTCAGTAACTCAGGCACTAAAATAAGGGTATTTGGCTCAGTGCGTTCAATTGCTGCTATCAATTTGCGTGGTTCAAGTAACTGTGCACCAGAAAAGCCAAGTTCCGCTAAAGGCACTAAGTTAACTGTGCCACCTGCTAATAGCGGCGCATACACACCCGCTAAATTCTCAAGTAAAACCGGTAGCGGCAGTAAACATAAATGGTTTGGTTTTTCTAAACCAATGCTTTGATAAAGTGATGTCGCTACCTGCATTTGACTCTCAAGCGATAAACACACCCCTTTAGGTGTGCCCGTTGAGCCCGACGTAAAGGTAATCTTTTGCGTGTTTGCAAAATAAGGTACAGACTGTGTATTACTCAATTGATAAACATATAAAGGGTAATGCTTACATACATCCACTAGCGCCACTAATTTTGCATGCTCACCTTCATAAGCGCGGTCACATACAAATAACCCTGCCCCACTGTTTTGCAAACCAAACGCAATTTGCTGGGCAGTAAAAAACGTTGGTAGTGGAATCGCCACTCTTTGAAGTTCGCTAAGCGCAGCTTCTAATACACACCAAGCGGGTGTGTTATCTAATTGGTAAGCAACACCCTGGGCATCAAATTCAGCCAAGGTAGGAAGCAAACGAGCCACTTGTTCTGTAAATTCTTGTTTAGTTAGTGAGCGCACACCTTCACTTTGATGGCAAACCATCAAGGTGTCGCTATCCTTATGCGGTAACTGTGTTAACCAGCTCATAACGCCTCCAAATAGACAGCCAATTCAAGGGATGACTGTAAACACTGCTGTTTGATATTGAATAAAACGGGGGTATTTAATACACGTTGATGTGCTTCGTTTAGGTCAACCACACAAATGGTTGGTTGATTATCGTAATAGCTCCCCCAGCTTGCTGGATCTTGTAGTGCTTGTGCATTGGCAACACCGATTTCTTTGCAATTTACACCCAGCATTTTTAATAGCGCTCTCACTTTACGGGTTGCACAAAACACTAAATATTTTGCCCCTGCTTGATAGAGTGCTTCGTTCATTAAAACAAAATGTGCCAAGGTGGCTTTTCGATGCGTTGAGCATAAATTACCTAGCTCAAAAATGTGCTCACGCTTGGCACCTACAAAGTGCTCAATAGACGCAGGGAGGTATTGTTCAATAAACAAAGGTTGTGATGCAGAGCGAAGACCTAACGTACATACTTCATCATCAACATTAAGCTCACACAGTAGCGGCATGAACTGCGAAATTTTCGCATCATAAGCTGCAGCAAAACCTTGCTTGATATTACTCTCGAGACGGTCACGGAATTGACCTCCTTCACGAGTGCAAACAAAGGCCGGCTCTTGAACTTGAGTTTGATGTGATTGTTGAACTGAAAGCATAATTGTTCGCTCCACTTAGGTTATGTGTAAAATTTATCGAGCGAAACTTAAATAAAACTTAAGAAAAATTAATTTTTATAAATATTTTTCAACCTTATGAAATTCAGTACTTTTATTTTTATAAAAAACAAAAATGCCAGTCTGTTAGACTGGCATTTTAATGCTTAAATTAACCTTAAACTTAGATTACTTAACGATAGTCATCTCTTTAAGTAGGTTTTGAGCATTATCAACTTTATCCATCACCCACAGCATATATCGTGAATCAACGTGAATTGAGCGATTTAAATTTTCATCGTAATCCCAATCACCAATAATGCTTTCGTAAACACCATCAAATAACAAACCAACGAGCTCAGCATTACCGTTTAACGTTGGAGAGCCTGAGTTACCACCTGTGGTATCTACATTCGATAAAAAGTTAACCGGAACAGTATTCATACCGCCTGTGTAATCGCCATAAAGCTTTTGCTTAATTAACTGATTTTGCTTTTCTGGTGAGTTGAATGGTTCAACACCAGTATTTTTAGCAAGCAGGCCTTCTAACGATGTAAAGGGGGTTGCCACTAAGCCATCTTGCGGTGAATAGCCGCCTACCGTACCGTAAGTTACCCGTAAGGTGCTATTAGCATCTGCATAAACAGGTTTATTAAGTGCCTTGTTATAAGCAATGATTGCTTCCATTAATGCAGGGCGAGCAGCTTGCTGTTTACCGGCCAGCTCTTTTTTCGCATCTTCAATATCTTTTGTGACTGCAAAGATTGCATGCGCATACTGAATGAATGGATCGCTACTTTGCTTTAACTGTGCAAGGTCAAGTTCTGTCATCCATAAACGTTTGCTTTCATCTGCAAGAACCGATTTAGCATACATATCATCAAGCAAGGCTTGCTGTTTTTGTTTATCAAAGCCATTGCTCAAACCAAGTGCTTTATCAACCTCAGCAACGCGCTCATCGCTTGGTAAGGCTGCATACTGCTCAATAAAGTACAGTAAAATGGCTTTATCAACGGTTTCATCATAACGACGACTCATGCTTTCTAAACGTGATTTAATGCGTGGCATATCACGCTCTTGATAACCGCTTTCGCGCTCAGCGTCTGGCTTTTGTTTTTCATAAGCTAAACGGTATAGCATGCGTGCAGATGACATCATTTGTGAACGGTGTACATACCCTAACATACGGTCGCGCTGGTTATGCTCTTGTGACTGTGCAACTAACGCTGTTAAATCAGCAAGTACGTGTCCGTATTTAGCTTTGCGGTTGCTATCTTGATTGATCCAAGCAGTAAGATCTCTTTCGAATTGTTGCTTACGGCTATACATTGACCCTTTATTGAAGCTCTCAATCATTGAGCCGTAGTTTTTAATGTAGTTGTTGTAACCCGCAATCGTGCTTTCATAAGCGATACGTGCCTCTGAACCATCCGGGGCATTTTCTTCAATTAACGAGACATATTTAGAGTTATATTTACGCGCTAATGGATAGGCTGTATTAAACACATAGTCAACTTCAGGCGAAATGCGGTAACGGTTTGTGCTGCCCGGATAACCGGTAACCATCACAAAATCGCCTTCTTGTACGCCTTTAGCACTTACTTTTAAAAACGCATCACTTTGGTACGGCACGTTGTCTTCTGAATATTCAGCTGGCTTGCCATCTTTGCCAACATACGCGCGATAGAACGAGAAATCACCTGTGTGGCGCGGCCACATCCAGTTGTCGATATCACCGCCGTATTTACCGACGCCCATCGCTGGGGCATAGGCTAAACGTACATCTTTTATTTCAAGCGACTTAATAAGGTAGTACTCAAGACCACCGTGGAAAGTATACACATTACAGCGGTAGCTCTTGTCTTGCTCACACTCACTAACAAGTGCTTTTTCATTTGCTTCAATAGCATCAAAGCGTGCTTTTCCGGTTAGCTGTTCAGTCCCTTTATTTACTTTTGCTGTAACGTCGGTCACTTGCTCTGTTACATAAACACGAGAACCTGGAGATGCAGGCACTTCTTCGCCCGTTGTTTTAGCTAAAAAGCCATTTTCTAAAATATTGTTCTCGGTCGTTGAGTTATATTGAATCGAACCATAGGCACAGTGATGGTTTGTTACAACTAAGCCTTTTGGTGAAACAAACGAAGCGGTACAGCCACCAAGGCTAATTACCGCATTCATCGGAAACTCAGTCAGTTTTGAAATTGACTCTACATCAATGCTCAAGCCTTTAGCTTTTAGGATAGATTCAAGTTCTGGTAACTGGTGAGGTTGCCACATGCCTTCGTCGGCAACAGCAACATTTGCTACAGCGAGACCCACTGCAGCAGCAATAAATTTAAATCGCATAGTCGTCCTTTATATTTGTTATGTTTATCTTTTTAGCGCTCGTATCATTGTCATTATGCTAGCCAATAGCAATAATTTGCGACCGCAAATGTCAAAGTTTGTAAACCACTTAAGGTTCATGAACCTAATATTTAGACTCATAAACGACCGCATTGTGGCCATGTAAGCTTTCTTGGTGCTCAACCTTAAATTGGTAATCAGCAATACCCGGCATGGTTTCGAAACACTGCTTTAATCGCCTTGCTGCATCTTCGCAAAACAGTAAGTTTTTTGCGTTAAGGGCTGCAAATGCTTGTTCATCTTCACGCTTTACGGCGGTTTGTACTGGGGTGCCTATGGCTTGCTCACATACTGTGATAAAGCCGCTAATATCAGGTAGCTTTTCACTACTAAAAGTGACATCGACATACGCATAAGAGCGCTGGCTATGGGGAGTTGCAATTGAGCCCTGTTCACTTGCAAGCCAATTGAGTAAAGAGGCTTTATCTATATGCTCATCACTAAATTGCTTATCGACGGCCTCGCTCAAAAGCTGCCTCGATAATGCCGCTGAACATGGGCAGGTGCTACTGTAGGCAATATCGGCTTTTAAGTTAATGGTGAGCGATTGCTGCTTAGTAATCGTTAAAACGACAGGGTATGCATTGTATCCAGCATGGTCACTAAGTAGCGCTGGTTTTAGCTGTGGTAAATCAAATTGTAGCACCAACTTTGCGCCTTTACTTAAGCCTTTTTGTGATGCTAAAACGGCCTCCATAAACTCACTAACACGTTGACTCGTTAAGCTTTGTTTAGCCAATTGCTGATTAAGTAATAAATAAAGACGTGACATATGAATGCCTTTTGCATCGCTATCAAGGCTAACAAACACATCAGCTTTGGTATTCAGGTGCACATCAACATGAGTTTGTGCAAGCTTCAAAGGCAATGCTATTTTCTCCATGCCAACCCATTTTAAAGGTGACTGAAAATCTACATTAGAGTGCGAGGTAATATCGGGTAATTGCATATCCACTTCTTTTAACGATTGAATGTTAAGGCCTTAGCGGCCTGTTTGTGCGGGGTCACTTGTTGCCCATCAAAGACACACTCACCATTTACAAAGGTATGTGTTATTCGGTGTGAAAAAGTGGTGCCATTGAAAGGAGTCCATTGGCATAAGTAATGTGTGTTTGTATGCTCAACGTACTTTTCTGCATTTGGGTCAACCAGGACTAAATCAGCAAAATAACCTTCTCTGATAAACCCTCGCTCTTCGATAGCAAATCGCTTTGCCACGTTATGCGCTGTTTTTTCAACAACTTGCTCAAGGCTCAACGCACCACGTTTTACCTGCTCAAGTAACGACAGTAATGCATGTTCGACTAAAGGGAGGCCGGCAGGTGCAGCGCTGTATTTTTGCTGCTTTTCTTGCCAAGTGTGAGGGGCATGATCGGTGGCAATAATATCAATGCGACCATCGCGTACTGCTGCGAGTAGCGCTTGGCGGTCTTGCTCTGATTTTATGGCAGGGTTACATTTAATTTGATTGCCATAGTTTGCGTAATCATCTTGGTTAAACCACAAATGATGCACGCAAGCTTCGGCAGTTATGTGCTTTTGCTCTATGGGTGCGTTACTAAATAGCACTAGTTCTTTTGCTGTTGTAAGGTGTAAAACATGTAACTGTGAGCCATAGCGTTTTGCCAGCGATACGGCATACGATGATGATGCATAACACGCTAACTCATCGCGAATAAATGGGTGATGTTCGATACGTAACTCCCCATAGCGCTTTGCTAAACGGCGCTGATTCTGTTGAATAACTTCGCCTTGCTCACAATGGGTGGCAATGAGTACTGGGCTTTCCCGAAAAATGGCCTCTAGAGCATGAGGGTGCTCAACCAGTAAATCGCCTGTTGATGCCCCCATAAACACTTTAACACCACATACACTTTTGGCATCAAGGGCCTTTATTTCATCGAGGTTGTTTGGGGTTGCGCCAAAATAAAACGCATAATTCGCAGAGCTCGTTTGTGCCGCTATCGCGTATTTATCTGCAAGTGCTTTTGCCGTGGTAGTCGATGGTGAAACATTGGGCATTTCCATAAAACTTGTAATGCCACCAGCCACTGCGGCGGCGGATTCACTGGCGATCGTACCTTTGTGGGTTAAACCTGGCTCTCTAAAATGTACTTGATCGTCGATCATGCCTGGTAATAGCAACAGGCCGCTTGCATCAATTACCTTATCATTGGCCTTAGCGCTGATATCTGCAGCAATTTCAGCGATTCGATCACCTACAATTCTTACATCATTTAATGCGCGCTGCCCTTCATTAACAACGCAGGCGTGTTTGATTATGATAGCCATATGACTCCTTGCTTATTCAGCAACATTTGCAACTTATCGTAAAAAAATGCACTCCATGGCAAGATTGATTGCAGACTAAATTGTTACAATATAACATACCACAAAGTTTTTATTTGGACACTGTTATGAGTCAAAAAGATCAATTGGGTCGGGCTATTTAAGCTGTAAAGTTATAAGTGGCTTTCCGATCTTAGAGAATTTTAACGGCTTATCGCAGCCAATAATCACCTTATCGCAACGTATGAGGTCAATTGTAATAAGACACAGTATGCTGGGCTCATTGATCACATGGTGATACCTGCCTCATATAAGTGCTTTTTTAGCATCTTTTTGTAATCCGTTTTAACCGCTATGCAAATCAAGAGCTTATAAAACGTATGTGCAAGGTTATATCGACACAATTTAATTTTAAAAATGACAAGAGAAAAACTATGAAACACCTAATCGCAACCGCGATCAGTTCTGCGCTGTTACTTACAGCCTGTTCAGAACCGCAAACAACAACATCAACGCCTAAATCAGAGCAATCAGCCCCTGTTGCTGCAAATGAGCAAGCTAACCCACTGTTTGTGAAAAGCGTATTACAATACGAAACGCCTGATTTCAGTGCGATTAAAGATGAACATTTCATGCCGGCATTTAATAAAGGCATGTCTGAGCAAATGGCTGAAGTGCAAGCTATTATCAACAATCCAGCAAAGCCTGATTTTGCCAATACGATTGTTGCGCTCGAGAAAAGTGGTGAGCTATTAACACGCACACGCAGTATTTTTTATAATCTAGCGGGTACGGATTCAAATCCGGCACGTCGTGAATTACAAAAAGAGTTAGCGCCAAAACTAGCGGCTCATAGCGACAACATTTTCTTAAATAAAGCACTTTTTGAGAAAGTAGCGGCTATTCACAGCGAAGCTGACAGCCTTGCCTTAACTGCTGAAGAAAAGCGTTTATTAGACGTTTACTACAAACGTTTTGTGCGTGCTGGTGCAAAATTAAGTGCAGAGCAAAAACAACAAATTCGTGATATCAATACAAAGCACTCGAGCTTAACAACTCAGTTCTCACAAAACTTATTAGCGCTTACTAAAACAAATGTTGTTTTAGTGGATGACAAAGCAGAGCTTGAGGGCTTACCAGCAGGTCAAATTGAGCAGCTTGCCAATGCCGCTGCAGAAGCAGGTCACCCTGGTAAATACCTAATTAAGATCACAAACACCACGCGTCAGCCTATTCTGGCAACACTGAAAAACCGTGATTTACGTGAAAAAGTATGGCGTGCATCGGCTGAGCGTGCATTATCGGGCGAAAATAGTAACCGTGATATCGTGGCAGAACTTGCTCACTTACGTGCTCAAAAAGCGAAACTATTAGGTTACGACAGCTGGGCTGATTTTGGTTTAGAGTCGCAAATGGCGAAAAAACCACAAGCTGTATTTGATATGTTTGCAAGCATGATCCCTGCATTAATGCAGAACGTAAACGCAGAAGCGGCGGCTATTCAAGCTAAGATTGATGAGTCAGGTGAGCAGTTCAAATTACAGCCATGGGATTGGTTATTCTACGCAGAGCAAGTGCGTAAAGATAAATACAACCTTGACGAAAATGCAGTGAAAGAATATTTCGAGTTCAACCGCGTTTTAGAAGACGGCGTATTCTTCACCATGAACCGTTTATACGGCATCACCTTTAAACCACGTAACGATATTCCGGTTTACCACCCTGATGTAAAAGCCTATGAGTTATTTGATGAAAATGGAAAGAGCTTAGCCATTTTCTTTGCTGACTACTTTGCGCGTGAAGGTAAGCGTGGCGGTGCATGGATGAGCTCATTCGTTAAACAATCTGGCCTTAAAGAACAAAAGCCAGTTGTCGTAAACGTTATGAACATTCAAAAAGGCGCGAATGGCGAACCTACGCTTATCAGCTACGATGAAGCAACAACGATTTTCCACGAGCTAGGTCATGGCTTACACGGCATGTTCTCAAACGTGAAGTACCCGACTCTATCTGGCACCTCAGTATCACGTGACTTCGTTGAGTTCCCATCAACTTTTGAAGAAGATTGGGCAATGTACCCTGAAGTTATCGCTAACTATGCAAAACACCATAAAACTGGCGAGCCAATTCCTGATGAGCTACTGAAAAAAGTAATTCAATCACGTAGCTTCAACCAAGGTTTTGATACCCTAGAGTACGTTGCAGCTGCATTACTTGATATGGAGTGGCATTCACTTTCTGCTGATGCACCATTACAAGACATTGAAAAGTTTGAGCAACAAGCGCTTGCAAAACATGGTGTTGATGTACCATTTGTACCACCTCGCTATAAGTCAGCCTTCTTCTCGCACTCAATGGGCGGCGGTTACTCAGCGGGTTACTATGCTTACATGTGGAGTGAAATCTTAGCGGCAGACGCCTTTGCATATGTTCAAGAGCAAGGTGGTTTAACTCGCGAAATGGGTGAAAAATACCGTAAAGAAATTTTAGAAGTGGGTAACTCACGTGACTTAATGGAATCGTTCAAAGCATTCCGAGGTCAAGAGCCAGACACGTCAGCGTTATTAAAACGCCGCGGCCTAAAAGCAACAGTTCAATAGCTTACCTTAAGCTTTAAGCTTTAAGTTCTGAGCTCTAAGCTGTAAGTCAGAAATGTGGGGTTATCGAGTGTTGATAACCCCACAACGATAGTAAAAGGAGCTGTCAGCCTTCAGCTATCAGCCGTCAGACGCGCGAAACACGTTTCACGCCTACGAATGAAAACATCAGGCGCTAGGTGCTAGGGCCTAGGACGCGATGTAAAATCGCTGCTACCTCGCATCTCGTACCTTTCCCCTCGTACCTTTCCCCTCGTACCTTCCCCCTCGTATCTTTCCCCTCGCTAACTTTACTCTCGCT
>NZ_PNCP01000298.1:0-382 GCF_005886115.1 Pseudoalteromonas sp. S4492 | reverse complement strand
CTGGCAGCCCAGGTCCCCTCTCCGAGAACCCTCGTGGAAACAACGCTCGAGGATGTGAAACCCAAGCTGAAGATCACCATGTGTGTCGCACAGGCACGTCTGCCAACGCGCCGCCATGTCTGGAACGAAACTCCTATTCGGTTGGGCGCTGGTGTCGTGACCCTGAGCTATGCCGGTATCGAGATACCCCCAGAGGACGGAGAGGTGCCCCAGGGGCTGCGCGATGGGCAGCGGTTGACGATACCACGTGATCAACAGGCGGAAATCGCGCTGATTCGCGCCATTCCGCCAGGCATGGTCACGTTGGAAGAACTCGCCGCGCACCACGATGTACCGGATGGGTTGGAGTTGCCCTCGTGGAGCTTGCTGCTGCCGATAGATA
>NZ_PNCP01000297.1:0-293 GCF_005886115.1 Pseudoalteromonas sp. S4492 | reverse complement strand
GCAGATGAATGCCTGGCCTCTGGATGAAGGAATGATCGATTACGTCGATGCCGGTCAGTATGGTCATGAAATGGGTAATGCAGGTGCTGAGGCAAATATTGTCGCTAGTAACCAGCTGAGGGTGGGTGAAAATACATTAAGCCTGAGTGTAATAACACCTGAGCTATTGGCCAGCCTGAATGAACTGGGTGGCAGTGAAGCTAATGTTGCCACAGGTTATCACGCGGTTGAGTTTCTGTTATGGGGCCAAGATCTGAATGGCAATGGACCTGGTGCTGGAGAGCGTCCGGCCA
>NZ_PNCP01000296.1:0-327 GCF_005886115.1 Pseudoalteromonas sp. S4492 | reverse complement strand
ACCCGCATAGAGCGGGTCGCGTAACGTGTCATGGTTTAACCTGAATAATGCATCACCTTATGGTGACGAACATTATCAACGCGCACAAGGCGTTTATACGGCAGCGCGCGCCAAAACCTTAGACGACGCTCTAACCTCAGGCCTGTTCTTCTTCAGAAGCTTCAGCTTCTTCAGGAGCAGCAGGCTTGATCGCATCCTGGTAGCTGCATTCGCTATCAGAAACCTTGGCTGCTTCAAGAACAGTATCCACTACCTGCTCTTCCAGAACAACATACTTAACCTGAGACAGTTGCTCTTCGTTGCTGTAGTACCAGTCAACAACCTGCT
>NZ_PNCP01000295.1:0-333 GCF_005886115.1 Pseudoalteromonas sp. S4492 | reverse complement strand
GCAAAATTGCTGAACTCGGGCCGTTCATCGTCACGCCCCAGTCGAATCTTGCCGACACGCGAACACATCACGTAAAGACAGACCACGAAGGTCGAGAACATCACCAGCACGTAGTACCAGCCCAGGGTGCTCTCTATCCAGGACTTGATGCCCAGAAACTGATCACTGGCCGTCTTTCCCAGCAGAATCGCGTAGAGAATGAAGAACACGGTCATGGTGATCGCGGTGATTCCGAGCGTCGAGTTGAGCCCCTTCAGGACACCTCGCTGCTCGATGAGTGCATCCAGTTCCTTTCCTTTCAACATGTTCCTACCTCGTGACAGGTTTTTATTG
>NZ_PNCP01000294.1:0-257 GCF_005886115.1 Pseudoalteromonas sp. S4492 | reverse complement strand
CACGGGTCAGGTCATGGCTCTCGTAACTGACGTCCAGACGCAGCTCGACCGCCGGATGGCGTGTCTGAAAGGCATTGCAGACCTCGACCAGATAACGCTCGGCGAACAGCACCGGCGCCGTGATGCGCAACACGCCGCTGTAGCCCTGATGCTCCGACTCACTCGTCTGCTCCAGGTCGTGTTCAAGCTCACGCTCCAACGCCAGCAGTTCGCCATGTACCGACTGCATGCGCTGGCGAATGCGCTCGCCCTCCTCG
>NZ_PNCP01000293.1:0-304 GCF_005886115.1 Pseudoalteromonas sp. S4492 | reverse complement strand
TCTACAGGAGCGTCAGCTCATACTCTCAGCCCTTGCTGCATAAAGCTTCCAGAAGTTTTGTCCCGTACACAGAGTCGTGACATAACTCACTCGCAGGCATGAACGTTGAACTTGATAAACTGATTCAGGATGGAGATCCTATTGATCTCGCTACTCAACTACTGAGTAGAGAAGCCTGATAAATAAGAAACAACACCAAGGAAACAGGAGAAGTGAAAGACTTTTTTGACCAGTAATTATCATATCTTTTATGGTGTTTCCGGGCTGACACCGAAAGAGGAGGGAGGTAAAAATAAATTGAAGT
>NZ_PNCP01000292.1:0-273 GCF_005886115.1 Pseudoalteromonas sp. S4492 | reverse complement strand
CCTGACCACCTGTGTCGGTTTCGGGTACGGTCCCTTTTGACCTGAAGCTTAGAAGTTTTTCCTGGAAGCCTGGCATCGATCACTTCCTGACCGTAGTCAGTTCGTCATCAGTTCTCGGCGTTCTCTATTAAAGAGGGACCGGATTTGCCTGATCCCATCGCCTACGACCTTAAACCCGGATAACCATCACCGGGCTGACCTAGCCTTCTCCGTCACTCCATCGCAGTCAAAAGGGGTACAGGAATATTAACCTGTTTCCCATCGATTACGTCT
>NZ_PNCP01000291.1:0-225 GCF_005886115.1 Pseudoalteromonas sp. S4492 | reverse complement strand
AAGGGCTGGAGCAGAGAGCCATCGCTGGTGAGTGTAATTCCCTGTTGTCTATGATGGCGCTTTTAGCCAAGAGTCAGTGTATTGGTGCTACTACTATGTCGCTGGCGGAAGAATATGCGGACAGTTTTGGTCTTCAGATACTGACACCGCCTTTCTCCTTCGAGCAGGTGACCCACCGAATGCTTTGGCATAAACGCAGTAATGAGCATGCAGCTCATCAATGGC
>NZ_PNCP01000290.1:0-517 GCF_005886115.1 Pseudoalteromonas sp. S4492 | reverse complement strand
TTATCCCTGACTTTACGGGCTACCCGTACCATCAGGGCATCGTGATTGACCTTGTCGAAGAACTGTTTGAGATCAACGTCTACAGCCACCCGACAGCCGTCTCTGATGTGTTGCCTGAGCTGACGCACTGCGTCGTGAGCCGAACGGTTCGGCCGAAAACCAAAACTGCTGCGGGAGAACGAAGGGTCAAAGATCGGTTGTAACACCTGAGCAATGGCCTGCTGGATCACCCGGTCAACGACCGTGGGAATGCCCAACATGCGTTCTCCCCCCTGCGGTTCAGGTATGGCTTTGCGCCTGACCGGCCGGGGTTGATAAGTCCCTTCCAAAAGGGATTGGCGTATGGATGACCAGTGCCGTCTGGCAAATTCCGGAAAGGCCTCCAGTGTCATCTCATCAACACCGGGAGCGCCTTTATTGGCCCGAACCCGTTTCCATGCCTCGTGCACGTTAGCCGGTTCCAGTACGCGGGGTAGTAGATCATGGTTCAAAGTCGGCTACGGGCTCTGTCGCCCGG
>NZ_PNCP01000289.1:0-329 GCF_005886115.1 Pseudoalteromonas sp. S4492 | reverse complement strand
CAGAAAGTGATGCTAGAGAGGGAGAAAGTTGTTTCAAGACAGCTCACTCACCAAAAAAGCCGCGTGCCAGAGAGAGGCGGCAAAGACAGAAGCGGGACATCGTTAAACAGAAGAACAATAATCCTGAAGCAGACCCATTACCCGGTCATTCGGAGGTAAGGGAGCATAAAACGGTATCTCCTGATCTGATGGAACAAGTCCGAAAGGATCTGGAAGCGCTGGTGGCAAATGAAAAGAAAATGACGTCCGGGCCTTCTAATGATCTGCTAAAGCCTTCCCAGCTTGGGAAGTACTTTGAAAACATCGAAGATGAATTCTGGGAACTGACC
>NZ_PNCP01000029.1:0-84249 GCF_005886115.1 Pseudoalteromonas sp. S4492 | reverse complement strand
TTTTGTCTCTGAAGTTCGATGAATTAACCATATTTCCCTGTACAGCTAACGCCGCAAATAAACGGCTAAAAATAGTTGGCTATAATTTGTGAGGCACGAACAAAGCCAACTGTTTTTTGTCCGCACTTTTAATTTGCTTTGTTATATGCCGCTATCTCGAGTAAAGGTGAGCTAGTGGTGTAACAAGCAAAATAGTTAAAAGTATTAGCCCAGACCACACTATGTAGCCCGTAACTTTGGATAGTGATAAAACAACCTTATCACCAGATTTGGTGAACAGAACTCTTGAAACAGCTATTAAACCAAATGAGACAAGGTAAGTAGTAAGTGTCACTGAGACACCAAGCGAAATCCCTTCTCCATTGCTCCCATAAAACTTATAGAGCATCCATAATGCACCTAAAAAGCGCTCACCTACACCATATAGCATGATAAAACTTATAAGAAGAAACACCAAAGCTGTAGAACGGCTCAAAAATATCATAGGCATATAACATGTTTATAGCGAGCTAATCGCGCGTTTTTCTACCACAACGTAGCTCGTTTTTCTTATTAGATTATTTTTAACAAACTTGCTAACTAATGGCCAGTGTTATTAAAATTTAGGAGTTCTCGCTTTTACCTCAGGATAAAAACGAGCGATTGGGTCGTTTTCTTGACTATGCGAGCAATAGACTTTGACGAAATAGAAAAGCAATTGTGAACGGCCGATGTTCGCTCTTTTAAAATTCGCCTAAACACGTCTTGGGGCAGAAGCAATGCGCAAGTTTTGCAATTTACTCACTCGTTAATGTGCATAAATGAGTTATAGTATTTATTCTGTAACGCCCGAATAATGGGCGGATTTTGCTTGGTTACACTTAGCGAAGAATGAGCGCCAGCCAAGCTTTAAGCGTCCCATCCATTATTGCCTTGTTATAACCCCCACACCTGTGATGCTGCAAGAATTATTGCCCCTGAAAATACTGAAAAAGACATAATATTGATAATTTTCCAGTTCCCACCATTATTGGTAATTATTTTAAACAAACTAAACAATAAAGTTAAAAATGCACAAACTGAAACCCCAATTAAACCCAACATAATTGGTGACCAAGTTATGTTGCCAGAATTAAAGTGATAATTGAAAAACGCAATTGCCCATAGATGAAAAATACAAACAACCAAAATATATAGTTCGTTTAATCCAAATCGCTTCTGCTGAATACCACATACAGGACAAAAGTACGCAACATACTTACCAGAACGAACAGCTTTCGGGAATATTTTGGAGTTACATTTCTTGCAAATAGTCATGGTGTTCAACTGATACTACAGGGGTTATAACAGCGTATTACCGAGAATTCCCGTTAACACTCTAGTTAACACTCTATGTGTTAATTTCCAGAATTATCAAAATACGGTTTTAATAATCAAATTATTAATAACTTACACATAGCTAAAAGGATTTACAATTGTTGAGGCTACGCTATAACCGAGAATTTACTTATTCGAGAATGAAGAGAATTACATTACGAGAACACGCATAAAAAATAGCATGTATATTAGTAACTTAAATATTTATGAAAACTTTAACGAGAAGCCACTTAAACTGCATAACGAGAATTGATTATTTATACATTAAATACGTTGAATGGCAGCTTCGCTAAAAGCAGCCATTAGAGAGTTTACCCTAACTCATTTTGGGGCAGAAACGAGTTACAACTAAAGTTGTTACTCTATTACAGAGCCATGTTACTCAATCTTTTTCTATGCAAAGAAGAGTTTTTTCCCGTAAATCTTAAACAACAAAAAAGCGCCTTTGGCGCTTTTTTACTTTGTATTGAATTAAGTTTATTTAGCTAAGCCAAATGGGTCATCAATGCTATGAGCAGGCTCGGTAAACCAGCGCGGGCCTTCGTCTGTCATATAAAAATGATCTTCTAAGCGAAT
Source organism: Pseudoalteromonas sp. S4492 (assembly GCF_005886115.1). NCBI lineage: Bacteria > Pseudomonadati > Pseudomonadota > Gammaproteobacteria > Alteromonadales > Pseudoalteromonadaceae > Pseudoalteromonas > Pseudoalteromonas sp. S4492. The sequence goes on along the minus strand of NZ_PNCP01000029.1, from coordinate 82,317 downwards.
ACCAAACTCATCAGGTACAACAATCATAGGTTCATTACTAAAACACATACCTGTTGCGAGTGGGGTAGGGTTACCACCCACAAGGTATGGCCATTCATGAATATCTAAACCAATACCATGGCCTGTTCTGTGTGGGCAGCCTGGTGTTTGATACTCAGGTCCCATGCCATTTTCGGCAAGATACTGCCTTGCAGCATCGTCTACTTTGCCACATGGCTCACCAATTTTTGCGGCAGCAAAAGCAGCAAGTTGGGCATTTTTCTCGTGTTGCCAAAACATGCGTTGACGTTCGGTTGCTTCACCAAATACATAAGTACGGGTAATATCAGAGAGGTAATCATGTACTTTACAGCCAGTATCAATCAGTACCACATCACCTTTTTTAAGGGTTTGCGGGTTTTTAACGCCATGCGGGAAAGACGACGCAACACCAAATAACACAATACAAAAATAGTTACCCGGTGCGCCGACTTTTTGGTGCGCCTTTTTAATAAAGGCTTCAACCTCAGTGGTGGTGATACCTTCATAAAGCATACTTGCCGTTGCTTTGTGTACTTCTAAAGTCATGTCCATAGCACGTTGCATTAAGGCAAGTTCATTGGCTGATTTATGCATACGGCAGTGAGCTGTAACGCACTGTGCGTTAACAATGTTGTAATCGCCGTTCGCTTTATTAATACCGTCGTAGATGAAAAACTGTGCGCTTTCATCAATACCAAGGGTGCCTGTTTTGCTAATGCCCATTTCTGACAGTACTTCAACACACAATTGGTAAGGGTTTTCGTGCTCTTGCCAACCACGAATTGGGCCGTCAATCACCATAAAATCATTTAAGCTGCCGATTTCAAAAAACGGCGCTATGTATTGCACATCACCTTTAGCAGGTAAAATAGCGCCAACTAAACGCTCACTTGCGTACCAACGCATTCCTGTAAAATAGGCTAGGTTAGTGCCTGCATTTAAATAAATTGCATCAATATTGTTTGCTTGCATATACGCTTGTGCTTTTGCGATACGCGCATGAAACTCGTCATTTTGAATAGGGGTTAAATCTGTTGTCATATCTGACAAAGAGTCAAGCGCCTGCTCTGGCGTTTGTGTGCCAATACCATATGTTGTCATTGTGTACTCCTTGGTTTTTTGTGCATTGTGGCTTGAGTAAACAGCTGATGCAAACTCACTGCGACTAATCGCATAATATTCGTATTTGTGGCTATAACTGTTAGCATGCGCAAAAAATAAGGAGCGACAATGCAAGTTAATTACTTAAAAAGACAAGCTGAATTTAAAGCCTTGCTAGAACAACAAGGTTACAGCGCCATGTTAGTACTTGGTCATGAAAATATTCGTTACTTAAGTGGTTTTAGCGGTAATGCTGCTTATGCATTAATTACTCAAAATGCGTGTGTGTTGATCACTGATTACCGATACCACCAACGTGCAATTGCTGAAACAACAGGGTTTGAAGTTGTTTGTCGAGACAGAGACAACGAAACTCTTGGTCATTGTATTAACAGGCACCTTAACCCAAACAGCCATGTCGCATTTGATGCAAGCTATGTCACGGTAGCAATTTGGCAAGGTGTGGCAGATGAGCTAAGCGACCACACATTAACTGCGGTAAACGGTTTAATTGAAAAACTAAGACGCGTTAAAGATAGCTGGGAAGTTGCACAAATTAAAGCTGCTGCGGCCATCGCTGATGAAGCATTAGCACAAACGCTGCCTTATTTTAAACCGGGTGTAACTGAGCGAGACCTAGCCTTAGAGCTTGAATTTAGAATGCAAAAGCTTGGTTCAGAAGGAATGTCGTTTGCCACCATCATGCTGTTTGCAGAGCGCTCAGCCTTGCCGCATGGTAACCCGTCAGATCAGGTTTTAAAGCAAGGTGACTTTGTAACCCTTGATTTTGGTGCAGTTGTAAATGGCTATCGCTCTGATATGACTCGTAGTTACATTATTGGCGAAGCATCAGAAAAACAAACCCGTATTTATAATACTGTTCTAGATGCACAAAATGCAGCACTTGAAATGGTTAAACCGGGAGTTAATTGTTTGGATTTAAATGCCATATCAAACAAGGTGATTGCTGATGCAGGTTTTGGCGAATACGCGGGCAAAGGTCTTGGCCATGGTTTAGGGCTATTTTTACATGAAGTGCCATTTATCAACACACTGACAGACTACAGCCTTGAAGTTGGTAATGTGATCACCATTGAGCCCGGCATTTATTTACCAGGCTATGGTGGTGTGCGCCTAGAAGATGACATAGTTGTCACAGAATCTGGTTTTGAGGTGCTAACCCATGCCCCTAAGCCATTTATAATCTAGTGCTTAAATCAAAAGTTACTTTTTAGCATACGCTAAGCGGGCTAAACGTTCAGTTACATGGTAACTATCTAGCCCGCTCACGGCGACTGTACCAATGGCTTCAATATCGACAAAGCCATCTTCTTGCAAACACGCCTCATCTAAATAGATATCGGTTATTTCACCTATGATCAGCTCAGTACCATTGATGGCAAGGTGGTGGTGTTCTTTCAGCTCAAGCGCATATTTAAGCTTACTTTCTTTAACGAAAGGCGCTGTAAAGTCATTTAGGTATTGAGTAGTAAGCCCTGTTGCATCAAATTCAGACTCGTCTTTATCGTAGCGTGCCGATGTTTGATGTGCTTTGTTATAAATGTCTTTGTTCACATGGTTAATCGTGTACTGCTTAGTGGCTAATAAGTTCTCTAGGGTATGGCGAGGCACTGAATGAGGCCTAATGATCATGCCGACCAAAGGGGGATGTGCACCAAGATGAAATACTGAACTTACAATCGCTAAGTTAGTTTGGCCGTTACTATCTTGTGTGCCAACTAAGTTGGCACTTTTAAATCCCGACAAACTATTAATTAAGTGGGCGCGGTAGCGGTTTTCTAAATCAGCAATGACTTGCTTTGTTAAATGCATAATTGTCCTGTTACCAGTCTATGGGTTTACCTTGCCAGTCAAAGTAGGCAGGGTTTTGTGATTGTTGTAAATAGTCAGCATCACTTATCAATGAATACAGCTGCTCGGTAACAAACTCAGGGGTAAATAATTTACCTTCGGGCACATTAGCCTGAAACGGCTTTGATAATGGCGTATCTGTGGTACCTGGGTGAAATAACGCACAGTGGCATTTTTTATAGCGTCTGCTAAGTTCAATCGCAGCAGATTTAAATAACATATTTAATGCCGCCTTCGACGCTCGGTAGCTATACCAACCACCTAACTTGTTATCGCTAATACTACCAACACGTGCACTCAACGCACAGATAACCGTAGCTACTTGCGGCTTTAAAAGCGTTGAGAATAAAGCCACACAGCGAATTGGCAGTAGGGCGTTTGTCTGCATGCTGTTTATAAAGTGTTGCTCAGATATTTGTTCAAGTTTACGTTCAGGTACGTGCTCTGGATCATGCAGTAGGCCATTAAATATCATCAGTTGTGTTAAATCATAGTGGCCACTGGCTAGTTCTTTAGCAATGCCACTTAAGCTTTTATCTGAGTAATCAGTTTTAAAATGCTGGTGGCTGATCTCATTGTTTGCTGTTTCATCAAAAGTCGCCTTAAATTCACCGCGACTGATAGTGACAATATGACCACAACGGATATGATTTTTTAGTGCAGTGAAATAAGCTTTCGCTATTTCACTGCTTGCACCACACACTATATAAAGCTGCATTTTTGACCTACTAGTAAAAATAATTAAAATTTTTTTCGTTCAAATTCTCATCATTGAATAAAGTAAAAATTACGCTGTTGTTCTTCTCTCACAATTAATACACATAAAAAAGACGGATAAAAATTTGACCAAACTCACAGTAGCGATGCCTTAATTTATGCGGTTTTTGTCTTTTAAATTGGTAAGTCCATTTTACCAATTGTATTGAGCGTCAAACGATAAACCGGACTAGAGTGCGTATTTATTACACTTTTATGTTGAGAGATTGGTTATTCTTTTTTACGAGTTTGTTAGAAAATTCGATCTATTAAATTAACGCCGACAATGATATTAATAAAAAGGATCAGTATTTAGCTGCGTTCGTGCTAGGTTAAATACTGTGCAGTAAGTACTTTCAACTTAGTAAAAGAAAGGAGTATGAGAATGAGTGAACAATACGCTGCACTTCGCGGTAATGTTAGTATGCTTGGACAAATGCTGGGTCAAACCATTAAAGATGCACAAGGACAAGCCATTTTAGATAAGGTAGAAGAAATTCGTGCTTTATCTAAATCGTCACGTAGTGGTAACGAAGCCGACAGAAAAGCGCTTATCGATGTACTACACGCTCTCACAGATGAAGAACTATTACCGGTTGCACGCTCATTTAATCATTTTTTGAATCTTGCTAATGTTGCAGAACAATTTCATACCGTTTCACGCTTTAATGATGTTGGTTTTTGCCAACTAAACCCTCTCACTCAAACATTAAAAGCGTTAGCAACAGCAACAAAGCATGGTCAGGTTGACCCTAATCACTTGGCACAAACACTCTCAAAACTCCACATAAACCTTGTACTCACCGCACACCCAACAGAGGTGACGCGTCGTACTATGATTAACAAACACGTTGAATTGAGTGATTGTCTTGCATCACTCGAGCGTAAAGACAATTTACCTAGTGAGCGTGCTGACTTATTAAACCGTATTGCTCAGCTAATAAGCCAAGCGTGGCATACCGACGATATTCGTCGTTCACGCCCAACGCCAATCGACGAAGCTAAATGGGGCTTTGCGGTTATAGAAAATAGCTTATGGCATGCAGTACCTCGCTTCTTACGAGAATTTAGCGACGATGTAAAAGCCGAGCTTGATTTAGAATTACCGATTGATTACAGCCCAATTGAGTTTACGTCGTGGATGGGCGGTGACCGTGATGGTAACCCGTTCGTTACCGCTGAAGTGACTCAACAAGTGCTCGATCACGGTCGTTGGATGGCGCTTGATTTGTATTCGCGTGATATTGAAACGCTAAGCAATGAGTTATCAATGTCTGATGCAAGTGATGAGCTTATTGAACTTGCAGGCCAAGACTTTGAACCTTATCGTGCCGTACTTAAAAATCTAAAGAATCAAATTGCTGAAACAGTGACCCATTTAGGTGCAAAAATTAAGAAAAAGCGCACCGATTCTGAAGATTTAATCAAAGATATTGCACAAATCAAGCACCCAATCGAAGTGTGTTATCGCTCGCTTATTAAGACCAACATGAAAGTGGTTGCCGATGGCTTGCTGCTTGATGTGCTGCGTCGTATAAATAGCTTTGGACTGCGTCTTGCTAAACTCGATGTACGTCAGGATTCGTCGCGTCATGGTGATGTTTTCTCTGAACTAACACGTTATTTAGGGTTGGGTGATTACCATCAATGGCAAGAAGAAGACAAACAAGCGTTCTTACTTGCTGAGCTAAATTCGCGCCGTCCGCTTATTCCAAAACATTGGCAACCAAGCCCAGAAGTACAAGAAGTGCTTGATACATTCGATGTAATTGCAGCGCAAGATGCACAAACTTTTGGTTTGTATATTATTTCGATGGCTCGCACTGCATCTGATGTGCTGGCAGTGCAGTTACTGCTTAAAGAAAGTGGTTGTAAGTTTAACTTACCGGTTGCACCATTATTTGAAACATTAGACGACTTAAATAATGGTAAAGATGTTATCGAATGTTTACTTGATAACACCTGGTACCGTGGTCATATTCAAAACCAACAAAATGTCATGATCGGTTACTCAGACTCTGCAAAAGATGCAGGTATGATGGCTGCTGGTTGGGCACAATATGAAGCAATGGATAAACTTGTTCAATTAGCTGAAAAGCGTGGTATTGAACTTATTTTATTCCACGGCCGTGGTGGTACGGTTGGTCGCGGTGGCGCGCCAGCTGCGCAAGCACTACGTTCACAACCACCAGGTTCATTAAAAGGTGGTCTGCGTGTAACAGAGCAAGGTGAGATGATCCGCTTTAAGTTTGGTTTACCAGCTGTTGCTCTACAAAGCTTAAATATTTACGCTGGTGCTGTACTCGAAAGTAACCTGCTACCACCGCCAGAGCCGAAGAGCGAATGGCGTGATGTTATGGAACTGATCAGTGCTGATTCGTGTGAGCATTACCGCCAAGTTGTGCGCCATGATGAAAATTTTGTTCCTTACTTTAGAATGGCAACGCCAGAGCAAGAGCTTTCTAAATTGCCACTAGGCTCTCGCCCTGCGAAGCGTAATCCGAACGGTGGCGTAGAGAGCCTACGTGCTATTCCATGGATTTTTGCATGGAGCCAAAACCGTTTAATGCTACCTGCTTGGTTAGGTGCGTTAACCGGTCTTAAAGCTGCGCTAGATAAGTATGGCATCGAGACACTTCACGAAATGAGCCTAAAATGGCCATTCTTCCGTGCTCGTTTAGAGATGCTAGAAATGGTATTCAGTAAAGCCGATAGTTGGTTAAGTGCGCATTACGATGATGCATTGGTAACAGAGCAATATAAGCCACTTGGTGTAAAACTACGTCAAGAGCTCAGCGAAGCGATTGAGCTTGTTCAATCACTAAGCCCACAGAAGAGCTTACTTGCTGATCAACCTTGGATCAAAGAGTCAATTGCGCTTCGAAACCCGTACACAGATCCACTTAACTTATTACAAGTTGAGTTGCTGCGTCGTTCACGTGAAGCAGACGAAAGCTCAGCAGGTGATATTGATAATGCATTAATGATCACTATGACAGGTATTGCTGCGGGTATGCGTAATACCGGCTAATAGCTAGTGTCATCGATTAACCTTGCATCGATTGGCAAGCTAATCACAAAACGAGCGCCGTGTTTACATGACTCGGCGCTTATTTTCCCTCTAAGATTATATTTAACCGCATTAAATACCACGTTTAAGCCCAGCCCTAGATGGTTACCACCCAGATTTGTTGTATAAAATGGCGTAAATATTTCATGCAAGATCTCATCATTGATACCCACACCGTTATCTTGATAGGTAATTTCAACCACATGCGTAAAGGCTTTTATAGTTACTTCGACCACCCCCTGATCTGAATGAATAAAGCCATGCTCACAGGAGTTAATCACTAAAGTTTTTAATACATCACTCAAGATAGTTGGGTAGGAGGTAATGGCCACTTCATCGCCATGAATTTTAAACTCGATTTGTTTCCCTAAGTGCTTACTATAGGGGGCTAAGCGGTGTTTTAAATAGCTAGGCAATTGAATTTTACTCATTGGTTTATCGAGATGTATTGATACATTCAACGCTTTAAACTCTTCAACAATCCCGGCTAAGCGGTTAATACTGCTTATCACCAATTCTTTTGCACTATTGGTATCGGTAATGAATTTATGAAAATGTTTACTGGATAGTTCACGCGCTTTAAACTTTTCTTCTAAACCTTCCATATAATCATCAATTAATGAACTGGCAGTGACGATAGTGCCGATAGGTGTATTTAACTGGTGCGCCATACCGGATACAAGTGCGGTGAGAGACGCTATTTTCTCAATTTCGATGACGTGATTTTGCGTATCGCTTAGTTGTTCTAAGGTTTTTGCAAGGGTTTGTTTTTGCTTATCGATACTATTAATAGCGATGAAAGAGCCAGATAAAATTACGACTAAACATATGCTTACAACTATGGTGAGGTCTTTAAATGCATCTGCTTTAGTTGCTTTAATTTGCTCAGCACGGGTTAATTCTGAGATTCGAACTTCTTTACTCGCCACATCAGCTTCAGCTAGTGCTTTGGCTAAATTAACTTTTGCTTGCCTCGTTAAAATAGCTTCATTGATTAAAGAGTATTGTTTATAAGCACTTAGTGCTTCAGCATAGCTTTGTTTTTGCTCATAAAGCTCAGCTGTTAATTTTGCGATGGATAATTGGGTTTCAAAGTGAGCGTGGTTGAGCGTGTATGATTCGACAGAGGCGAGTATATCGAGCGCTTTATCAGTGTTGCCTTGCGCTTCGTAAGTTTGCGCTAAGCAAAGAATAATATTGAGCTGTTCACTCTCAAGTTGTTTCGTTTCAATAAGCTTAAACGCATCATTAAGCACACTCTCAGACTCGGCTAATAAGCCCTGAAAACGTAATACTTTTCCTTTTAAGATTAAGCTTGCCGCTAGATGCGTTGTGTAATCAAACTGAGTTTGTAAACGCATAGCTTGATTGATAATGTTAAGTGCTTCTGGGTATTGTTTTAGGCCAATCAAAGCAAGGGCTAAGTTATTACTTGCAAACGATTCATTGAGTGTTTGCTTATTGTTATGTGCATAGTCACGATACTTTTCAAATGCAATTGCAGCCTCAGCATATCGCTTTAGGTTGAGTTTAATCAGTGCAATATTGTTTTCGGTTTGGTAGATCAAACGTTCATCACGAGATTGTGCAAACGGCATCGCATCGCGGTAATAGGCTAAGGCCTCTTCATACAGGCCAAGGCGCGCATAAATGCCCCCAGAAATATTGAAATAGCCATACATCAAGTCTTTTTCATTGGATTGTGAAACCATATTCATATACTTAACAATGGTTTCCATGGCGGATTCTAATTGCTCTGTTTCAAGTAAAAACCACGCTTTGTAATTAGTAACAATAATCTTTTGTTCTAATGTAAGGTCGGTGGTCTCAATCAGTGCATTGACAAACTTTAGCCCGTCAAGAGGTGAGTCTGCATAGCTGAGTCTGATAGAGTTTCTGAGCTCCTCAAATTCATCTGTCGGCATTGCATTACATTCTGTTGTATTTATAAAAATCAACAGCATAAAGCTAAATAGTAAAACCAAACGCGTTTTCATGACACACCAATCCATTTCATAAATGAGTGCAAAAAACACTCACCCATTTTGCTGCCTAAATAACGCTAAATATTATAAATTTTAACTAAATAGAGGTTTATCTGAAAAAGCTTAATCTAGGAAAGGAAAACTCATACTTGTGTATAAAGTAAACGAAAGATGAATTCAGCTAACAAGTAATTAAACTAAAACTAATCCTAAAATCTGAAATTAATGACTGGTCATACCTATTTTTTTGCTAGGTATTGACTAGGGGGGCGATATCAATAAAATAGCCCAGCTTTTTGATTCAGCTACTGTTAAGCCAAAAATCAATACCCACGCTTTTTTAGAGTAACTTATGCCAAACGTGTCTACTTGCATTACATATGATGCATCGACGTCACTCGTTATGATGACGTTAAGAGGGACTGCAAGTGCACAGGATGTGATTAATTTTTATCAAATTGCCCACCAATATTCTGTATTATATGGGTCAGAAAAAATTCTTGTTGATGTGTCTGAATTGACTCATGATTTTGCACCGGCTGATTTGTTTACCATCATGCCTGTGATCGCTAATTCATTAAAACAAGCGGTTTTAGCTATTGTAGTTAGCTTTGATGGTTTTATGCACGACTTATTTGTGCAAAAAGCAAAGCGCTATAACCTGCAAGCAGAAAACTTTGAATGTTTTAACAAGGCAAAAAACTGGCTAGTTCGTCAATAAATCGTCGAACTAGCATGGCTCATAATTTTGTGTATATCTGAGCTTACAAATACGGTGATTTATCAGCTTTTGCTGTGCTAATTATCGAGACGATTAAGCGCAAAACCTAGTAATTCACCACGTAACCTTTTAAACTGTTTAGCCAATTAATAATTATAATTTGTTATGACAGCAACTAGGATTGATGCAAGCGAAAACGCTCTAAAATCAGAGACGTTTAGCTTCAATGAACAACAAAAAAACACGCTATTTGCCCAGCTTAAAAAGCAACGTGGCATCTTATCTCAAACAGATATTTCTTCTCTTTGTCAGCAGTTTCAAGTGAGTCAACTTGAGTTACTAAAAGCCTGCGTACCCGTCGCAAGTTTATTTTCTGTCGCACCAATTTCAAAGTTTTATGTGGGCGCGATTGCAGTAGGGTTAAACAAGCAAGGCGAAACAAATTTCTATTTTGGTGCGAATGTTGAGTTTTCTCATCAAGCATTAAGTTTAGTCGTTCATGCTGAGCAATCAGCGATTAATAATGCGTGGCTTAATGGTGCGCAAGCAGTGCAAAGGATCGCAATCAGTGATGCACCCTGTGGTTACTGCCGCCAATTTATGAATGAATTGAGCACCGCAGATTCATTGGAAATTTTATTACCAGAGCGTGATTTTAATTTGCACGAGTTACTCCCTTATTCATTTGGCCCAAAAGATTTAGGTAATGAAGCGTGTTTATTCTCACATAAGCAAAGTGATAAACAATTTACTGATCTTACGATTGATGACCCTAAACTTGTTGCATTGGCACTCAATGCATACGTGCCATACACAGGTAATTTTAGTGCGGTGAAATTAACGACTTTTGATGAAGGTGACTTTTACGGCAGCTATGCCGAAAATGCAGCGTATAGTCCAAGCCTATCTCCACTACAAAGTGCATTGAGTCAGTTTTACCTTGCGGGCTTAACTTTTGATGATAAGTGTGTAAAAGCGATTACCTTACTCGAAACGCAAGGCGCAGAAAATCAGTATGAGGTGGCTAAAAGTGTGCTGGCAAGCTTTGCAAACCCACCAGCATTTGAGCACTATATTGCGAAACTAAGTAACGTTTAATTAAGTAATAGTTTTGCAGCTTCGATGACGACGGCGACTGATTTTTTCTCAATCTCGCCGTGGTCAACATTAGGGATTTCTTGTTTAGTACGATTTACTAATACACCTGCAACACACGCTGCACGCAAACCGAGTGCCGCGCACATAGTAAACAGAGTCGCTGATTCCATTTCATAGTTCATCACACCTAACTTTTGCCATTCTTCGCAGCTACCTTGGAAAGCTCGTGGTACATAACCTGAATAGGTATCGTAACGCTCTTGACCAGGGTAGAAGGTGTCACTTGATGCAGTAATACCAATATGGAAGTTAATGCCTAATTTATCACACGCATTGACCATCGCTTGAGTGGCAAAGAAATCAGACACTGCAGGGAAGCTCAGAGGAGCGAAGTGCTGGCTTGCACCATCTAAACGTACAGAGGCTTGGCTAATTAAAATGTCGCCTTCGTTAATGTGTGGCTGAATTGCACCGGTCGTGCCAATACGCAAAAAGGTATCAATACCTAGCTGTGCAAGCTCTTCAACAGCGATAGAGGTTGATGGACCACCAATACCAGTTGAACAAACAACAACGCTGTGGCCATTAAGTTCACCACGGTATACATGAAATTCACGGGTCTTCGCTAAGCATTCTGGGTTATCGAGAAGAGTTGAAATGCGTGCTGAGCGGTCAGGATCGCCTGGGACAATCGCAAGGGTTGCGCCGTTTAAGTCCTGACGAGTAAGCCCTAAGTGAAATACCTTTTCCATTATTAAACCTTATTTTTGTCTAAAGCGTAATACTTTAATCATATGTGTTCAAAGTACAGGACAGATGTCCTATTAGATTACGAATGTTGCAAGAATTGCACAGATAACCTAAACCTAAAGATGTCACGATAAAAGAGGATATATTATGGCTGCTTCATCTTCTATGAGTAAACATCATGAGTTTGCACGTTGTTTAGAAAGCTCACACATTTCAATGAGTGCGCCTTTTCATTGGTTAGCACTTGCATTTAAAGATATCGCGAATGCGCCCATACTTAGTTTAGTCTACGGATTAATTTTTACGCTGATACCTGCAACGATAATGTATTTTGTTTATCAGTTTGATACACACTTAGTTATTTTGCCTGCGGTGGTTGGTTTTGCGCTCATTGGCCCTGCCTTTGCTGCCGGCCTATACGATGTTGCCTGGGAACTTGAGAAAGGCCATAAACCAACATTAATGCACAGTTTGAAATCAATGTTTAGGAATCCTGCAGGTGAGTGGGGCTTTGCCGTGTTATTAATGGTGATTATGATCGTCTGGATGCGCTTAGCAGCGCTTATTCATGCGTTATATCCAAATGTTGTTAATCCCAGTTTTGAGCAGCTATCGGCGTTTTTAACACTCGGTAGTATTGTAGGGGGTATCTTACTGGTGGCTGTATTTGCTATCTCTGCTTTCACACCGCAAATTATGATGGAGCGCCGTGTTGATATTATGACTGCGGTAATATCGTCTATTAATGCCGTTAAAACAAATGCGGGTGCCATGATAGTTTGGGCTGGCTTGATTTTGTGTTTGGTGTTTGTCGGCTTTATTACAGGCACTGCCGGATTTATCGTAATCATGCCGTTACTTAGTTATGCCAGTTGGCATGCCTATATTGCGGTGATCAAAACTAAGAAGCCAAGAGGCTACGAATAATGAGTATTCACTCTGTCTGAATATAAATCTAATGCGGCAACCGAGTGGGTTGCCGTAAAATTTGACTTTCTTTTCGCGCATGTTATACCTGCCAAAATACAGCGCTCTTATTTAACTAGAGCAGTTTAAATTCTTCTGCATTAAAATTATAACTCTTTAATATCAGTATGTTATATGTTTTGTTTTTTAGGTGTTTATTGAGACACAACGAACTAAACACAATACAATCCTGATTGCGTAAGTTTTTTGCTTACGCATGAATATGCAGACAATGATCAGCGGAGTAGAGATGAGTAACACACAAAAAGCATTCCACGAAAAACTAAGTCAGTGTCTTTGTCCTCCAGGAGATGGCGTATTTACTGTAAATACAGCAAAAGAGCGTAAAGATGCATTACGTACTAAATTATATGGTCAAACAGATAATGTTTATGTGCTGTGGAAAGAGTCCCTCGAAACACTTGCTGACTCTGAGCACAAAGCGGTGATTTTAGGTATTAGCTCTGACTGTGGTGGTGGTATTTTACGTGGTGCTAACTGGGGCCCACTATTTTTACGCTCTACTTTAATTGATCAGCAGCCACAAGCGCGTGCCTTTGATTTAGGCGATGTACGTGTGATCCCACATTTACTGCATGATAAATACCTTAACGATGCGACTATTACAAACTGTCAAAAAGCACTCTATGCTGATGAAAACAGCGAATACCATGTATCGCCTTTGTCTATCACTGAAGATGTATGTGATGGCTTTTATGCAAATTACCCAGAAAAGGGCATTTTCGGTATTGGCGGCGACCATTCAATCAGCTACCCGTTAACTAAAGCCTACTTAAAAGCAAAGCGTGATGCGGGCAAACGCACAGCTATCATTCATTTTGATGCTCATACCGATTTATTAGTAGAGCGTTTAGGTATCGATTTATGCTTTGGTTCGTGGTGTACACATATTCTTGAATATTTACCAGCACCACGTAACTTGATTCAATTTGGTATCCGATCAAGTGGTAAACCAAAGCAACATTGGGAAGATACCTTTGGTGTTAAGCAACATTGGGCACACGAAATCATCGAGCGTGGTGCTAAAGCGGTTGCCGAAGAAGTCATTGCACAGCTTAAAGCTGATAACGTTGATGAGCTTTATGTGAGCTTTGACATTGATGCACTTGATGAAAGCTTTGCTTCAGCGACTGGCACACCAGAAGCAGGAGGTTTAACACCAGAGCATGCCTTAGACATTTTAGTTGCATTGGCTGACGAGTTCCCAATTACAGGTGCTGATATGATGGAAATTGCGCCATTTACGGACAGTTCATTAATTGGTCAAACAAGCTCTGAAACAACGCTAAGAGAAGGTGCTAAAATTTCAGCGTTTTTAATTAATGCAATGAATAAGTAATTGACTCTAGAGCGGAAACACCCTGTTTTCGCTCATTCCTTTTCACTAAATAATATTTCAATATCCGCAACTTCGAGCTATATTATTATAAAAAATAATTATAATTTATTTGGTATCGCTCACTATGCGCACAATTTTAGCCCTGTCATTGCTGCTTTTTCTGCATCCATGTTTTGCAGCAATTACTGTAGTGACCGAAAACTTCCCTAATTTTCAATACCTAGATGAAAACGGTGTATTAACCGGCACTGTGGTTGATAAAGTAAAATCAGGTTTAGCTAAAAGTGGCGTGGAATATGATATTTCAGTAAACACTTGGTCAATTTCGTACAATGCAGCATTAAGAGACAGCAGTACCTGCATTTTTTCTATGGCGAGGCTGCCTGCGCGCGAGGATAAATTCTCTTGGGTAGCGCAAATTGGTGGTTTTTCGGCGTCATTCTATTCATTTAAATCTGATCAAGTAAAAATAGCTAACTTAGATGAAGCTAAAAAATACCGAATTGCAGTTTTAAAAAATAACTATTCACACATCTATTTAAAAGACAATGGCTTTGATGAGCGTAATCAGCTGATCTTACTTGATAGCTTTGACAACATTTACGATGTACTTAAAAGCAGACGCTCAAGCATTGATTTAGTCATCCTCAGTGATGAACAGTTTAAACATGAACGCGATGGCGATAATACGCTTGAAGATTTAAAACCTATATTAAAACTGCCCGTTGGGACACCACAGTTATACTTTGCGTGTAATAAAAACATCAATCCCGCTATCCTTGAAAAGTTAATCAAAGGCTTTGCTGATAACGATTAAAAATAGCACTTGTTGAATGTTATAAAGCGGCTATAATCAGCTGCTTTTTGTCCATTCTCGCCAAACTCTAGCCAGCCTAAACGAGCAAAAAGTTGTTTGCATTCAACACTCTGAATGCGGTTAATTTTTAGGAGCTACAATGAGTGACTTACTCATTATTATGATTTTAATTTTGATTAGTGCGTTGTTTGCTATGAGTGAAATAGCCATAGCGGCATCACGTAAGATCAAATTACGAGTGATGGTGGACGAGGGTAATAAAAAAGCCCAAGCGGTGCTGACTTTGCAAGAACAGCCTGGGGCTTTTTTTGCCATGATTCAAATTGCCCTCAACGCAATTGCCATTTTGGGTGGTATTGTTGGTGAGCAGGCATTATCGCCTTATATTGAACAGATCCTAGGGATGATTTATCAAGGCCCATTACTGAGTCAAATCAGTTTTCTAATTTCGTTTTTTAGTATTACTTCGTTATTTATCTTATTTGCTGACTTATTACCAAAACGGTTAGCGATGATAATGCCAGAAGCTGTTGCAGTTAACGTGGTGTCTATTATGCGTTGGGTGACCTTTGCGTTAACTCCTTTTGTGGTCTTTTTTAATGGCATTACCAATTTGGTACTTAGAGCATTTAAAGTACCCGCAGAGCGAGAAGACATTGTTACGACAGAAGATATTGTCGCGATGATGGATGCAGGGGCAGAATACGGCAGCTTACAGCAACAAGAATATGAATTAATTGGGAATGTGTTCGACTTAGAAGCGCGTTTCTTATCAAGTGTGATGACGCCACGCGATCAAATTGTGTTTTTTGACGTAAAAGCCGATGCACAAGAAGTGGCGACTAAGATTATTGAGCACCCTCATAACCACTTTTTAGTGTGTGATGGTAGCTTAGATAAATTAATTGGCTCGGTTGAATCAAAAGATATCCTTCGCAAGGTGCTAAAAGGGCAAACCGCTGAAATAGATAACGAATTGATCAGCCGCGACATTTTTTATTTGCCAGAAACATTAAGCCTTTCTGAAGCGTTAAACACCTTTAAAAAAGCGGCAGAGCCGTTTGCCGTAGTGGTTAATGAATATGCGCTTATGGTGGGTATTGTTACTGTTAAAGATTTAATGAAAGGATTTATGGGTGATTTAATTACCCATCAGGGTGAAGAATTAATCATTAAACGTGACAATTCATCGTGGTTAGTTGACGGTTTAACCCCAGTTGTTGAGCTTGCCAAGGTACTCGAAATTGAAGAGTTCCCAGATCAATCTCATTATGAAACAGTCGCCGGGTTTTTAATTTACACCATGAAACGCCTGCCAAAACGTGCTGAGTTTATTAATTACGGTGGCTATAAGTTTGAAGTGGTCGATGTTGAAGGAGTGAAAGTCGAGCAACTACTCGTTACTCGTATTTCTGAATCTGTTTAGGTTAGTGTTTAAGGCCGCATATTGCGGCCTTATTCAAATGCCCCTTTAACAATTGCTTTGCCTTTACTCACCATATGAATACCCTTTGACCAGCATTCTGTTGGCGCAAGCGTTGTTTTATCAAGTAACACAAGATCGGCGTCTGCATTTTGCTTAATAACACCTTTATTAATACCCAGTACCTGTGCAGGGTTTGATGTAATCGCCATTAAAGCGTGTTCAATCGAAACGTTATACTTTTGCACCGCTTCTACAAATGAGCCATGCAATGTAGACTCTTTTCCGACTTCAAGACCAAGCAGATTAAAGCTTTTGTCAAAAATAGGAAGGCTTGCATGGCCATCAGAGCTCATGGTTAGTTTTGTTGGGTCGACTTTATTCTCAAGGCAATAGGCTAGTGCATGTGCGGCAGAGTATTCACCATGGGCAAGATCATACTCAGTTGTACTTGTTGTAAAATCGATAGTGCCACCGGCTTTGCAAAATTGTATGCCTGCATTTAGCAAATCAATATTACGATTCATGTGTGTTGGATAAAATTGTGCCAGCGAAATATCGGTAAGCTTATCAACTTCGTGTAGTAACGATAAATGCGTTTCAACAGGGCCAACATGGATGCTGACAGTGCCTTTTTTACCACTTAACATGCCAGCCACTTTTGCCTCTGCAGCCAGCTCCGCCAGCTGTTGTACTGTGGGTTGACTACTGCGATGATCAGATATGGCCACTTCACCCACACCAATAAACTCATCTATATACATTAAGTCGCTGGTGATTGAATCTGTGAGTGTTTTAGCAGGTAAATGATAGGAACCTGTATGGCAATAAACATTGAGCCCATGCTCTTTCAATGCCTTTGCTTTAGCAATAAGATTACTATGAGTTCGACTACTTGAGTCAGTGCCAAGGGCTGCAATAACCGTTGTTGTGCCATATTGTGTAGCATCAGTAAGGTTCATTTCGGGTGTTCTGCTGGCAAATCCTGCTTCGCCACCTCCGCCAGTTATATGAACGAGTGAATCCACAAACCCCGGGGCCAAAATACAATGAGTGCCATCGACCGTAGTAATTCCTTGGTAAGTATCGATAGTGATTTCAGGCTGTATATCAACTATTTTTGTGCCAGCAATAAGAACATCTTGAATGCCTAAAGGAGAGGGGGCGAAAACGTCTGCGCCTTTTATAAGTGTTAACATAATAAATTCTTTTACTGATAGTTAATAAAGTGTGCGAGAAAAATAAAGCAGCTAGCAAGGCCAAATAAAGCTAAAGTAAAACGCCAAATAAAACCAGCCCACTCACTCCAATCAAGTTTAACAATACCCAAACAGCCAATGAGGCTTGCTGAGGTAGGAATAAAAATATTCGTTAAACCATCACCCAACTGAAATGCCAACACCACAATTTGACGTGAGATATTTAACAAATCACCGAGCGGCGACATTAGCGGCATTGTTATGGCTGCTTGACCAGAACCTGACGAAACAAAGAAATTAAAAATACTTTGAAATAATAGCATGCCCCATGCAGCGATATAATCGGGCACAACCGAAATACTGCTTGCGCTATAGTATAGCAAGGTATTAAGGGTCGAAGGCGACGTTAAATCGCTACCGCCAAGTATTAAAATAACGCCTTTTGCCAAAGCAACCAAAAGCGCTGCAGGTAAGAGCTCTTGGGCACCTTCTTTAAATGCGTTTGCGCTTTCATTGGCAGTTTGTTTTTTGAATAGGCTAGCGATTACAGCGCAAGCAATACCAAGGCAAAAGAATTGCGCTGCTAATTCAGGAATATAATACTGCCGAGCCATCACGCCCCAAATAACCCAAATAATGCCAGCAATAAAAGTTAGTAAGATTAGTTTATCTGCAGTATCTAAACTAATAGAGCTGTCTTGGTGTTGGTTAGTTTGTTGTTTTGTGGCTCTGATTGAATTGGCATATTTAATAGTAAATAGAAGGCCAAATGAGGTAAAAACAAGCCAAGCAAACATTCTGAAGCCAGCGCCAGAAAAGACAGGTATCTCTGCAATGGATTGGGCAATAGCGATGCTAAAGGGGTTCATCCACGACGTTGCAAAACCGATTTGTGTGGCAACATAGGTTGTTAACACGGTAACTTTTGCATCATAGCCAAGCTGTTTCATAATCGGAAATAACACGATACAAAAGGCAATCGCTTCTTCTCCCATGCCGAAAACCGCGCCACCTAATGAGAACAGTATGAACAGCAGCGGGATAAATACCCATTCAATATGCTGTGTTTTATTAATCAATGCCATGATGCCATTATTAATAGCACCTGTTTTTAAGATAATACCAAATGCACCGCCAGTAGTTAAAATAAACGCCATCACGCCAATTGCAGCGCCATACTTATCACCTGATACTAAACCTTCAAATAAAACGTTAGCGAGGCCTATGTCCCCACCTTCTGCAAAAAGCGCTGGCGGGGTATGGTCAGAAACTGTTTGATATTGAGATAACTCAACACTATGACTGTCTTTTTCTGCATTAAAGACACCAGGGGTGATAAATAGGCTGGCAAAATAGGCGATAACTGCGACGCACAACAAAATGATGCTCGCATCTGGCATCGCAAACTGTTTGTTTTTCATAAAGTCACTTAAATGTCATTCGACGTTTATAAGATAAGCAAGGTATTGTAGCCCTTGCTAAGAAAGATTAATACTGAGAGTCGTCAGTTTAAGATAACGTAAGCTCAAAAGTGTGGGCGACTATTAAGCCGCCCATACCTTGCTAAAAGCGATAGCTCAAACTTAACGTATAGCGACTGCCATAAGCATTATGGTTTATAGAATCAAAACCTCGACTTGAACCATACAGTTTAGGGGGTTCTTTATCGAAGATATTATCGATACGAGCACGGATTGATAATGCATCATTTATAAAATATCCGGCAGATAAATCCCATACTAGCCAGTCATCAACATCGCGTTTTAATTCATCATTAAGCTCGCCAAGTTCTTCTAACTCATCTATTTCACGGCCACGCAGCCCTTCAATATCATCCTCATAGCTACTGGTATAATTGGCGCCTAGGTTTAAATAATAACTCTCGGCATCCCAATCGATAGAGAATCTGCCTACATTTTCAGGGTAGCGATAAGTGCCGATTAGCTTTTCGATTGTATCTGAACCGGGTTTGTTTCGCTCAAACTCTAAATAGTGTGTACCATCGAAAGCGAGTGTTAAGTTGCCTGTTGCAAAAAGAAAACGATGATCGAATTTAAAGTCGATACCCGCTAAGGTTTGTGTGCCGGTATTTTCCAGTGGAATAACATGGTCTCTAAATAGTGGCAGGAATAGCTCATCTTCGCGCGGGTTAAACTCACTAATATAGTTTGTTAGGATCTCTGAAAGATTTGCGCCATCACTTTCGATATTAAGGCCAGCATTATCGGTTACTTCACACAGCTGCTCTTCGTACGAAATACCTTGTTGGCCTTGTGGTACTAAGCCACAGTGACGAAGAGAAGCATCCGTAATTGCTCTATCTAGTACGGCAGTCATATTGGTATCGATGACTTGCTCATGATCAAAATGCCAATAATCGACAGTGAGGTTGGTATTTACAGATGGGCTCCACACAAAGCCAATGCTGAGCGCTTCAGATTCCTCGGCTTTGAGTGCTTGGTTCCCAAGTTCTAGGCTGTTAACACTGACTTCTGTACCATCACCCATACAGTATAAGTCTGCAACTGCCTGATTTGCGCCGCAATCAAAGCTTGATTGTGTGGTACGTAATTTTACGCCAGCTTGAGTTAATGAAGGTGCTCTAAACGACGTTGACCAAGAGCTCCTAATAATTAGAGAATCTGAAGGGCGGTAGCTTAAACCCACTTTAGGGTTAAACGTTCCACCAAAGTCATCGTAATGATCGTAACGACCAGCAACTTGCAGTTCTAGCTGCTCAGTAACTGGCATATTCAACTCTACAAATGCAGCGTATTGCGTACGGTCTGCTTCTGATAAGCTCGAGCCAAAACCAAAAACATCAACTAAATAACCATTTTCAGCACGCGCTTGAGAGTCTAAAGACGGAATATCTTTTAACTCTTCTCGGCGAGCCTCAATACCAAATGCACCATAAATGGGTAACTCATTAAATGTAAATAAGTCGCCATTAAAGTTTAAATCCCATCCGTAAACTGTACTTTCACCACTTCTACTAGGGTTTGCTTTTGCAAGCTCAAGCACCGTATCATTATTAGCATCACCCTGTAAAAAAGGGTTGTAGAATGGCATTAACTGACCTTGCGCACAATTGAGCTGTGTTCCATCGTATGTAGCCGTTGAACCGTCAGAGCATAATTCACCAGTGATTGCAGCATGAAATTGGTAGCGGTTGTAAATACCATCAATCGCTTCTTGCTCTGACTTAGAACGAGAAAATGTTACACCTGACTCCCAACTCCAATCACCAATGTAACCAGCTAGGCTACTGACTAAGCGAAAGTTTTTAGTTTCAACTTCAACAGTACGCGGTGAATTAAAACGTGCATCAAATGCAAAGCCATAAACATCTCGACCTGCTTGAGTGGTAAATGGATCAATATAAAGCTGGTCCATAAGGTCGTTACTGCCATCAGCGTTATCATAAATGAATAGCGCATCTTCTATGATATACGGACCATCATCATCGTTTATTTGATTGATTGGTGCAGGTGATGAATAGGCTTTTGATTTAGTTTGGCTATAGAAGAAATCGGTATGCCAATCTAAATCACCTAAGCTGCTGTTAAACATAAAGCCAGTTGAAAGGCTTTCAAATGGGGTTTCTAGGTAATCATCTTGGTTAGCATAGTAAGCACAAATTTGCTCACCATACTCAGTCGTGACAAGTTCTGTTTTACAGTTTGGCGCAGGTAGCTCATTGCCATCTCGACTACTGTAGTAATAAATGTTCGGCGAGTTCTCAAGTTTGGGTAAGTATGAGTAACCATTCACTAAATTAGGTGTTGCGGTATAGCTTCTGTCGGTTGCTTTAAAGGCATTGCGGTCGTAAATATCAGCAAATACCGTTAAGTTACTTTCACCTATATTCGTGCCGTAGACCAAGTTAAGTTGCTTCTTACCTTCGTCATGACTGTCAAAACTATTGGTGTAAGAAGTGTTTACTTCAGCTCCTTGAAAGTCATCTTTGAGAATATAGTTAATAACACCGGCGACAGCATCAGACCCATAAATTGCCGATGCACCAGTGGCTAAAATATCAATTCGCTCAATTGCAGCAAGTGGAATTGAGTTCACATCGACAAAGTTTTCAGTGCCTGCTGCGAATGAGCTAGGTGCTACACGTCGGCCATTAATGAGTGTTAATGTGGCAGAAGGCCCCATACCTCTGAGGCTAGCCGCTGATTGACCCGCTGGTGTTGAGGTTGATGTACCACCACTTTCAGATGTTGAAAAGGTACCTGAACCGCCTTTGAAAACGGATAAATCTTTTAACAACTCATGAATGGTGTTCGCTCCTGAGCGCTTGATTGCATCTTGGTCAAGCACGGTAAGCGGGATGGTTCCTTCTAAATCAACCCCTTTAATTCGTGATCCTGTTACTTCTACTCGTTCAATTTTTTCTGGTTGTTGGTCGTTTTGAGCATACACAGTTTGTACTGGACACAGCACAGCACTGATTGCTACAGCAATTGATAGCTGACGAAACATATTGATTTACCTTTGCCTTAAAAAACACACGGCAAAACCGTGACGTTTTGAATAATTGTTATAATTTTTTAGACAGGGCAGTAGGTTATAGACACAACTAGCCCCTCACAGGAAGTGAGGTGTGGCTACTCGTCAAACCACTCCGAAAGGTAGTGTGGAGAGTAGAAATATGTGCAAAGCGATAATGCGTTTTTCAACATAATTCCAATCCGTAAGGTCTTTTGACAAAGCTAGCGATACAGTGCTAGCTTACTCGCGTTTTTAAATGTTCCTTTTTTTTATAGCAAGCAACAAAAAGCTGCGCAAGCAATTTTCTAATATTTTTTTACAAGAGTGTAACAATATGAACATCCTTAAGGAGCAAAAGACTAAATATCAAACTTCAGCTTTTTCTTTGGTATTTGGTTTGTTTTTCGCGTCATTTGGCAGCAAAGTTTATGCAAATGATCAACAGCAAACGTTGGTCTTAGTCGGCGGTGCCTTGACCACTTGCTCAAGTATGAGCCCTAAAAATTGCCTTTCGAATAAACAGATCAGTGGTAAACAGAATAATCAATATCGATTAAATAATGATGCCTTAAGTGAAATTAAGACAAACTGGCCAACCAAGAATAAAAAAAATCGTCAGCAAACGCTCAAGGTTTTAGCACAAATTGCACGTCAAAACTCAGGTGTGATCACTAAAAGTGATATTTTATGGGCATGGCGTGATTTAGATAACAAGCTACTAAACGAACTCACTGATTCAGAATACAACTTTGTCATAGATTCACTTGAAGTTGCTGTATTAAATACAGATTCGACCCGTCAAAAAGAGCAGGTTAGTACAAGCGATAATAACGAAAGTGCAGCTAATGATATTTTAGACTTCGTTGCTGCTTCTTTAAAAACAACCACCAAATCACCAGCAATTTTGGCTGTTACAGCTTCAAGCAGAGACCCATATGAATCAGCTGACTTTTATGAAGGGTTATTAAACTTTAATGGTGTTGAATCAAGCTGGTTACCTCTTACTCCTGCCTTAGCAAAAGCGATAACCAGTAAGCAATGTGAGAGTTTGGATTCTTTACGTAGTGACTCCATGGGCGTTTTTAATCGTGAGACAATTTACCCTGATCGAACTAAGGCCGAAAAAGCGCTTTGTGATAAAGGGGTAGATCATTTAGTTGAGCTAATTGAAAATGCCACGGGGATTATGTTTAACGGGGGCGATCAAAGTTTAACCAGAAAAGTTCTTTTTGATGAAGAGGGTAAGCAATACCCTTGGACGCGTGCAATTTTACAAAGGCCATTACTTGTAGGTACTAGCGCAGGCACTGCGGTGCAAAGTGGTGGTAAAAATGCCTTTGGCTCAGTACCAATGATCACAAACGGCACAAGTTTAGCTGCAATGAGAGAAGGTGCGTTTGCGGTATCACCGCCAAGTGAACGTTGTGATAATGAATGTGGTGATAAGCTTTCAGCAGATTCACTCACTTATGAAAAACAAGGTGGACTAGGCAGTTTTCCGTACGGTGTTCTTGATACACACTTTAGCGAGCGTAACAGAACAATGCGTTTGGCTAGATTATTGGCAGATACAAAGCAAAAGCATGGTTTTGGCATTGATGAAACCACAGCACTTGTATCAATACGAGCAGGTAAAACCTCATTAATGACGGTGATTGGTAAAAGCGGTGTCGTGCATGTTCAATCAGACGCTAAAAACAGTGGAGCAATTAGTTATTGGCCTGCAGGTGCAGTTATTGATGTAACAAAGGATGGCTTTAATCTCGCTAAACGAACTGTTGATAATGCACTCCCTAATATTAAAATTCCGCCACTGCCTATGCAGCGTTTTGGCACTATTTTTTCAGATGCTAAATTGCGTTCGCTTGTACAAGCTATGTGTTTAACCCAAGAACAACAGGCAGTAGCCCAGCACGATGAGTTTTTATTGGATTTAAATGCCACTGACAATACTCATTATTACCGTGTAAATACGAGTAGTACAGGCTGTGCAGTAGAAAACCTAGCATTTAAAGTTAAGACCTTTTAGCAGTTAAGGTACTGAAAAAGTAGTGGATTATTTGTTCATTATTAGTTAGCGTAAAACTAATAATGAACAAACCATGGAATGGAGTTATGAAATATAACGTACTACTTTTATTTATTTTTGGCTGTTTATTTGCCTATTTATCTATACCAGTCATAGGTTATGGTGCAGCTATAGCGATACCTACAGTAGTACTTTCCCCGCTTTATGGATTGTCACCTAACTTTGCTTTATCAATGGTTGATATCGTTACTTTAGGTCTTCCTTTATTAGCGTTACTTTTGGTGTTTTTATTAATAAGTAAGTCGCTGTATCTCAAAGACAAAGCGTATTCATATTTTATATTGCTGACACCATTTTTAGCGCTGCATTTATATTTTGCTGTTAACACCTTTTCTGCAAATATTAATAACACCACTTTACTGACTAGTCTGCCTAAGTATGTATTACTAGTGCTATTTGTTGCGCTTTTTTCTACGCATAAAAAACCAGTTTTAGTTGATGTAAGTCATACGCGAAAGTTCAACATATAAGCTAATCTCTAATTAATCAGTGAACGAAGTTGGTAACACAATGAAAAAATTACTGCTATTAACAAGTGGGGGTGATTGCCCTGGGCTTAATGGGGTGATCAGAGCGGTGGTTAAAGCAGCCGAGCATGATGGTAATTGGCAGGTGTATGGTAGCCGAAGAGCTTACTGTGGTGTGCTTGAAAAGCCAAACGATATTATACACTTAACCAGTGAAGTGGTGGCTGGTATTCATGTTCGTGGTGGAACAATTCTAGAAACTGTTAATAAAGGGAATCCTACCGCATTTCCTGCTGAAATAGCTGGCGAACAAGTGTTTATTGACCGCTCTGATGAGCTGATCAGTACGATAAAGCAACTTGGTTTTGATGCGGTAATAAATATAGGTGGTGATGGTTCGCACAGAGTGTCTCAGCATTTATTTGAGCATGGCTTAAATATCGTAGGCGTACCAAAAACCATTGATAATGATTTATATGGCACTGATTACACAATTGGTTTTCAGACTGCCGTCGATACAGCTACCGAAGCCATTGATCGGTTAATACCAACAGCGCAAAGTCATAATCGGGTGATTGTGACAGAAGTAATGGGGCGCGATGCTGGTTGGATTTGTTTGCACTCTGCTATTGCTGCCGGTGCTGAGGTCGCACTTATTCCAGAAATTCCTTACGATATTGAAGCGATTAAAACCAAATTAACGTCACGTTTTGATAAAGGCCATGGATTTGCCAATATCGTCATTTCAGAAGGAGCTAAACCTATTGCTGGCGCAGTCGTTAGTAAACAATCAAATGAACGTGGCTACGAAAACCCTGTACTAGGTGGCATTGCTGAGCAACTTGCTTCGCAGATACGTGTGGCGCTTGATCTTGATGTAAGAGTCACTGTGTTAGGGCATATTCAGCGGGGTGGTACACCGAATGCGTTCGATAGGGTACTTGCAGCAGAGTTTGGTGTTCAGGCATTCGAGCTAGTAAAGAAAGGTCAGTTTGGTTTTATCCCTGTCAGTAAAGACGGTGAAATTAAACCAATCAGTTTAAAAGAAGCTACTTCAGAATATCGCGTCATTCCTTTAGATCATTCTTTAATAACAAGTGCCCGCGCTATGGGCATGTGTTTAGGCGAATAATATGCGAATTGATATACTTTCAATTCGCATAACTAATAGTTTTAAAACAACTTTCTCAGTTATCTTCGCAATAATTCAATTAGCAATTTATGTATTGCACAAAATTCATGCGTTAAAGCAAGCTTTTTATTTAATGTAAAGTTCTTTAAAGATGGTTGATCTGTGCCTTTTTTAGTTTAGAATGATCGTTCACTCTAAACTAAGGAACTACACATGCAGCGCTCTCGCATTCCATTTTTTGCACTGTCAGCTTTGGCTGGTGCTGTTTTATTATCAGGCTGCGGCCAATCTGAATCGGCTCAAGGGCAAACGCAGGCAGCACAAGCTGTACCTGTTGGCGTTATTGAGATGCAAAGCAAACCTCTTACGCTAACTAAAGAATTGCCAGGCCGTGTGGCTGCTTCACGTATCGCGCAAATTCGCCCACAGGTTAACGGTATTATTCAATCACGTATGTTCGTTGAAGGTGCTGAAGTAGAAAAGGGCCAAGCCTTATATCAAATCGATCCATCTACTTTTGAAGCTGAAGTAGCGACTAGCAAAGCGGCTATCACAAAAGCACAAGCAAGTATTGCTAATGCAAAAGCAAAAGCTGAACGCTATAAAGAACTATTGAGTATCAAAGCAGTAAGCCAACAAGATTACGACGAAGCAGATGCAGCATACAAAGGTGCAAAAGCAGACTTACTAACAGCTCAAGCGCAGCTTAAAACTGCTGAAATCAATTTAAACTACAGCAAAGTGTTAGCACCAATTAGTGGTCAAATTGGTAAATCAGATGTCACTGCCGGTGCACTTGTTAGCGCTAATCAAGCTACAGCATTAGCAACCATTACTCAATTAGACCCTATTTATGTTGATTTAACCCAGTCGAGCAGTGAACTAACACGTTTAAAAAAAGCCATTGCTGCGGGTGAGCTTGATAAAGATGCTGCTTTACATTCAAAAGTTGAATTAAAGATGGAAGATGGCAGCACTTATCAACATAAAGGCACATTGCAATTTTCTGAAGTAACCGTTGATCCAAGCACAGGCTCAGTAACGTTACGTGCTGAATTTCCTAACCCTGAAAAATTACTACTGCCTGGTATGTATGTTCGTGCAGTGATTGTTGAAGGTGTGAAAAGTGATGCGATTTTAGCACCGCAACGTGGCGTAAGCAGAAACACCAAAGGTGAGCCTACTGCCATGGTTGTAAGCAAAGACAATACCGTAGAAGCACGCGTGCTTAAAACAGATCGTACTGTGGGCTCAAACTGGTTAGTGACAGATGGCCTTAACAGTGGCGATAAGCTAATTGTTGAAGGTTTACAGAAAATCCGCCCAGGTGCCCCAGTCAATGCCATGCCTGCAGAATCAGCAGCTAATAGCCAGTAACGGAGAAACTTAATGTCACGATTTTTTATTGATCGGCCCATATTTGCATGGGTACTTGCTATCGTTGTGATGCTGGCAGGTATCTTAGCAATTAGAAGTTTGCCGGTTGCGCAGTATCCATCAATTGCACCACCTGCAATTAGTATTCAAGCCACATACCCTGGTGCGTCGGCCCGTACTCTTGAAGATACGGTTACACAGGTTATTGAACAAAAAATGAAAGGGCTAGATGGCTTGCTTTACATGTCATCAACCTCTGAGTCAAATGGCTCAGCGACGTTAACCTTAACCTTTAGTGCAGATACAGACCCTGATATCGCACAGGTTCAAGTACAAAACAAACTGTCGCTTGCAACACCGTTATTACCTGAAGAAGTACAACGTCAAGGTGTCTCGGTTGCAAAATCTGCTCGAAACTTCTTAATGGTTGTAGGCTTTGTCTCTGAAGACGGCAGTATGAATAACATCGATATCGGTGATTATGTTTCATCAAACGTGCTTGATATTATTTCGCGTGTAAATGGTGTCGGTGAAGTACAGCTGTTTGGCTCTCAATATGCAATGCGTATTTGGTTAGACCCAGCTAAGTTACTTAAATACTCGTTAACTCCTGCAGATATTAGCGCTGCAATCAGTGCTCAAAATGCGCAAGTGTCGGCAGGTCAACTAGGTGCCTTGCCAGCAGTAAGTGGCCAACAATTAAATGCAACGGTGACTGCACAAAGCCGTTTACAAACACCTGAGCAATTTAGAAATATTTTTGTAAAAACCAATGCTGATGGTTCAGTTGTTCGCCTAAGTGACGTTGCGAATGTTGAATTAGGTGGTGAAAACTACGGTGTTGTTGCGCGCTTTAACGGCAAACCTGCATCGGGTTTAGGTGTTAAGCTTGCCAGTGGTGCCAACGCACTTGATACCGCAGACGGCGTAAAAGCCGCGCTTGCTGAACTTGAGCCTTTCTTCCCTGAAGGTTTAACTACGGTTGTTCCTTACGATACGACGCCATTCGTATCACTTTCAATTGAGAAAGTAGTAAGCACTCTAATTGAAGCTGTTGTACTGGTGTTCTTAGTAATGTACTTATTCTTACAGAACTTCAGAGCAACACTTATTCCGACCATTGCAGTACCTGTTGTATTGCTAGGTACGTTTGCCATTTTACAAGTGTTTGGTTTCTCAATTAATACCCTCACTATGTTTGCGATGGTACTTGCCATTGGTCTACTGGTAGATGATGCCATCGTTGTTGTTGAAAACGTTGAACGTGTAATGACTGAAGAAAACTTATCGCCATTACAAGCAACACGTAAATCGATGGATGAAATCAAAGGCGCACTTGTCGGTATTGCGATGGTGCTGTCGGCTGTATTTGTGCCTATGGCGTTCTTCCCAGGCTCTACAGGTGTAATTTACCGTCAGTTCTCAATCACTTTAGTAACAGCTATGAGTCTATCTGTGCTAGTTGCGTTGATTTTAACACCAGCGCTTTGTGCGACTATTTTAAAACCAAGTCATGTTCACAATAACAAGTCATTCATTGGTCGTTTCTTCCTTGGTTTTAATCGTGGTTTTGACAAAACAAACTCGGGTGCGCAAGGTTTTGTGTCTCGCATGATCAAACACAGTAAACGCTACTTACTTATTTACGGTTTAATCGTGGGTGGTATGGTGTTTATTTTCTCACAATTACCATCGGCATTTTTACCAGATGAAGACCAAGGTATTTTGTTTAACCAAGTGAGCTTACCTGCGGGTGCGACAACAGAGCAAACGTTAAAAGTTGTTGAAAAGATGGAACACCACTTCTTAGAAGATCAATCAGAAGCAGTTAAATCTATCTTTACGGTAACAGGTTTTAGCTTTGCAGGCTCTGGTCAAAATGCGGCAATCGGCTTTGTTGGCTTAAAACACTGGGATGAACGTCAACGCCATGATCTATCAGTCGGTGCAGTTGCGGGTAAAGCCATGGGTTACTTTTCAACCATTAAAGAAGCGTTCGTATTTGCTTTCCCACCACCTGCTGTTGTTGAACTTGGTACTGCAAACGGTTTTACCTTGTTCTTACAAGATAGGGTTGGCCTAGGTCATGAAAAACTACTTGAAGCACGTAACATGTTTTTAGGTATGGCTGCGCAGAACCCTGTGCTATCGGGTGTGCGCCCGAATGGTCAAGAAGATAAGCCAGAGCTTGAACTTGATATTGATTTAGCAAAAGCCGAAGCATTAGGTCTAACTCAAGCTGATATCAATAATACGTTATCGACAGCGTGGGGTAGTAGCTATGTAAATGACTTTATCGACCGTGGCCGTGTGAAAAAAGTGTACTTACAAGGCACACCTGAATCACGCATGGTGCCAGAAGACTTAGATGAATGGTATGTACGTAACGCAAGTGGTGACATGGTGCCATTTACGGCGTTTGCTCATTCGCATTGGACTTATGGCTCACCGCGTCTTGAGCGTTACAACGGCTTCTCAGCGATGGAAATCCAAGGTGCGGCTGCGCCGGGTTACAGTACTGGTCAAGCGATGGCTGAAGTTGAGAAAATGGTTAAGAAATTACCAGCTGGCGTGTCGTTTGAATGGACAGGTATTTCATATGAAGAGCGCTTAAGTGGTGGTCAAGCACCATTGCTTTATGCACTTTCATTGTTGGTTGTATTCTTATGTCTAGCGGCATTATACGAGAGCTGGTCAGTTCCTGCTGCGGTTATGCTAATTGTACCGCTTGGGGTATTTGGTGCATCGATTGCCTCGTTTGTATTTAATTTATCTAACGATATTTATCTACAAGTAGGTCTTTTAACCACCATAGGTTTGGCATCAAAAAATGCCATCTTAATTGTAGAGTTTGCGATTCATAAAATGGATGAAGGTATGAAATTAGTCGATGCTGCTGTGGCTGCTATTCGCCTTCGTTTACGTCCAATCTTTATGACATCAATGGCATTTGTCTGTGGTGTACTACCCCTAGCAATTGCATCAAGTGCGGGTTCGGGTGCGCAAAACGCACTAGGTATTGCTGTTATCGGCGGTACACTTGCTTCATCGACCATTGTGGTGTTGTTTGTACCATTGTTCTTTGTACTGGTGCGTCGTGTATTCCCAGGTAAAACAAAATCAACGAATGAGGAGCAGGCATAATGAAAGCTAAACTAATCTCAGTGTCTGTTGCTGCACTTATGTTATCTGCCTGTAATATGGCGCCAGATATGGAGCAGCGTGAATTACCCGTTGCTCAAAACTATGATATCCAAGGTACAGCAGGCGATATCAATGCGCTCAATTGGCAGTCATTTTTCAGTAATGCGCAGCTGCAACAGCTGATTGCGCTCACACTTGAAAACAACAAAGACATAAAAACTGCTGCACTGAATGTGCAGCAGGTAAGAGCAATGTACCAGATTGAAGATTCAGCGCTTTACCCAAGCATTGATTTGAATGCATCGGGTACGCGTCAGCGTCTTCCGGCAGATTTATCTGGTACCGGACAAGCAACTATTTCTGAAAATTATTCAGCGACTGTTGGCCTAACCGCTTATGAAATTGATCTTTGGGGCAAAGTCCGCAACCAATCAGAGCAAGCTTTGCAAAATCTTTATTCGGCCGAATACAGTTTAACAAGTGTACGCATTAGTTTGATTTCAGAATTAGTGAATGCATGGCTTAACTATGCGACGGACAAAGAGCTTTTGGCACTTGCAAACGAGACTTTAAAGTCACAGCAGGAGTCTTTAGAGCTAACCCGTAAAACATTTGCCCTTGGTGCAGCTTCTCAGTTAACGCTATCGCAACTTGAAAGTACGGTAGCAACCGCGAAGGTTGATATTGCAAACTATCAGCGTTTATTAAAGCGTGATAAAAATGCCCTCGATTTTTTAGTGGGTAAAACTGTCACTGCGGATTTATTACCATCACAAAATATTGATGATGTACTGAGTTTACCGGATGTACCAGTGGGGTTACCGTCTGAGCTATTGACTCAGCGACCTGATATTAAAGCAGCTGAGCATGATTTACTGGCAGCCAATGCAAACATTGGTGTGGCAAAAGCGGCATTCTATCCAAGTATCAGTTTAACCGCGAATGCGGGGACGGCTTCTGCTGACTTGAGTAACCTGTTTGATTCAGGCTCAGGTACTTGGAGTTTTGTACCATCGGTAAATTTGCCTATTTTTAATATGGGTCGTAATCAAGCTAATCTTGATGTTGCAAAAGCTCAGCAAGAAATGGCACTAACCAGCTACGAGCAAACCATACAGCAAGCGTTTAAAGAGGTTTCTGATGCACTTGCTGATCGTGAAGGTTATATGCATCAGCTAGATGCGCTCAATGACTTATATCAAAGTAATGAGCTATCTTTTACTTTATCGGATGCGCGTTTTCAAAAAGGGGCAGACAGTTACTTACAAGTATTGGATGCACAACGAAATTGGTACAGTGCCGGACAACAGTTAATTTTGGGTAAGCAAGCATATCTGGCGAGCCAAATTAATTTGTATAAAGCACTGGGTGGCGGCTGGAATGCACAAAAATCTGTGCAATAAATCAGCAAAAGCATAATTTATTTAAGGTTTTGCAGGATCTTAGTTGTTTTGACTCTCCTCTAAGATTAAGATCCTGTAAACCTTGTTTAAATTTAAGTTAACCATAGTCAGTAAAGCTTGGAGAAACCATGACGCAAAAAACGAAAAGACACAATGACCCTGCGCTTGCCGAGGCAAGACGTAATCAAGTGCTTTGTGCCGCAGCGGATTGTTTTCGACGTAAAGGCTATCATGGGGCAGGAATGGCAGAAATTTCTAAAACTGCAGGCATGAGCGCTGGCCATATTTATAATTACTTTGCCAGTAAAGAAGCAATTATTGAATCGATTGTAGAACGTGATATGGAAGAAATGTTCTCAATTTTTAAAGAGTTTGCTGATAAACCAGGCGACCGCGTTACTGTGTTGCTTGATGGTCTTGACAGAGGTGTTGAGCGCCATACCGATTTAAATCAAGGTGCACTTGATTTAGAAATGTTGGCCGAAGCTGCACGTAATGAAAAAGTAGCTAACTTACTTCGTGGCTCAGATACCCATGCCCGTGATTCAATGCGCGAATTATTAGTAGGTGAAAGAGGTCCGTTACAAGGAACGGCACTTGAAGAAGTAAATGCTCGTATTGAAGTGATGTTTTCTGTCATGGGGGGGCTCTTGTTGCGTAAGATGTTAAACCCAGATCTTAATATCAATGAGTTACATAAAGCGTTGCGTCCGGCAATGAAAACCTTATTGTTACCGTTTGAATAAAGCGCTTGTTAAAAGCGCTCTATAGACCATTGGATTGCCATAATTGCAATTAGCATTGAGCCTGCTGGCATAATGGCTTTTTTGTACCAGGGGTTATTTCTAAGTAGCATTAGTAGCGGTAAACAAATGGCTAAAATAACCAGTTGACCAATCTCAACCCCTAAATTAAACGCTAAAATACTCATTAGCTGGTATTCATTTGATAAGCCAAGCTCACCTAACACACTCGCAAATCCCATACCGTGCAATAGACCAAAGCAGAAGGTGATCCAACCTAAACGCACAATCATTGGCCAAATATTATTTATTGCGGCAAATAATACTGAAAGCGCAATACCTAATTCTACCCATCGGGTGTTTGGCGATATGATATTCATTGCAGTTGCTGTGAGGGTCATTGAGTGAGCAAGCGTAAAAGCGGTGATGATCCAAGCTGTATCAACAAGGATTTGTTTTTTAGACTCGACACGTTGCCACTCGCCTTGCTTACGTAGTAACACACAGCCCAGCAATAGCGCGATTAAGAACAAAATATGATCTGTGCCCATCCAAATATGTAATATGCCTTGCTTTACATATTCAATAAACGTTGTGGTGAAGCTTTGCTCTTTAAAGTTGATAACTTGTTTTGCCGTATTTTGTTCAAATACGCGGCTTGATTTAGCAATGGCGGCAATTGCTTGATGATGCTCATCTATATCAAATAGGGCTGTGTAATTAACTGTTATAGAACTATCAGATGGACAATCAACTTGTAGTGGCACATGGATATACGACTGATTAAAGTGGTTATCTATACTAAGTGCACCATCAACCGTGACCTTGCAGCTTTGATTTTGTTGTAACACATTAAAATGGCTATTTAGATAGTCTAATACTGCTTGTTGCTGTGATGTAATTTCATGCCATGTAATTACATTATCTTGATTTTTATCGAAGTTAATCGCTTTATCGAGATCAGTTACAGAGGCTTGCCAAGAACCAGTGAGTGAAAGTGTATGACTCGTTTGTTGTTCTAAAGTAAGGTAAGCGGTACTTTGCTGGTGGGCATAACTGGTAAAACTAAAAATCAATAGAAATAGCGTAAACAACAACGACTTTTTCATGTTTATTCCTAAGATAATACAGGCGGGCAAGTCTTATGCTCGAATGACCGCATTTCTTTTAAGATAAGTAAAAAGGGGCTGTTACTATAGCAAGTACACAGGTTTAACGGCTAGGTCATCTGTCTTAGAAATAGTGGCTTTGCTCGTGTTTTAATAATGAGTGTTTTGGCTTTGTATGGTTAGTTGACGTTAAGTTCAGCTGTATAAAGAATTTCAGTTGGGGAGCCTGATTGTGAACCGCCAATCGGTTCTCGACTTATCGCCAGTAAAGCAATATTTTGCGGTTTAAATAATGCATTGCGGGCAATTTCTTTACTCTCTGTTTTAGGTAATAAAGCAATAGGGATGGCGCTAGGGTAGCCTTTTAAACGGATCCATAACTGGTAGTCATAATCAGTTTGTAAACTCATGTCACTAGCCGCTTTTAGTAAAATACTGTGATCGCTTATATCTAAATTCCAAAGAGGCTTATTTGATGAATCATAAAATGTCACTGAATGAGTGATTTTATCGCTAAATGACTCTTGCGGTTGCCAAGTAATTAACACCAATACAATACAGACTGCTGTGGCAATTGCACCCCAAGCCTTAAAAATTCCATAGTTAGGGTCTTTTGCTTTTTTCTGTGTTGGTAAAAATATGGGGTCAATTCGTTTTGTGATTTTATCCCACACTTGTTGATCGGGTGGGTTAGATTCAATCGCGTTTTCTAAATTTTTTATATGCCTTTGCCATAATGAGGTTGCGTATCGGGCTCGAGGAGAGGTGCGCATTAAGCGGTTAAATCTATCACGGGCATGGCCATGTAATGTGCCTAGAACGTATTCTGCTGCAAGTAAATTAAGTAGCGTTTGGTCATCGTATTTCATAACGAATTAGGCTCGAATTGATTTAAGTTTTTGACAAAAGCGACACTCAAACTCTGTGATTATTAGTTTTTGCTTTTAATTTAGACTAGCAGGGAAAAACAGCTTGGCAAATTTATCAATCGTGCCTTGTGTAAATAATTGTAAGTTATTCATAAAGTTGTGAAAAAATGTCCTAAACTTAAAGTATAGGTTTTTAAGTGAACGCTAAGTTACTGATTTTAAATAGCCACCAAGTTTAAATAAGGCGGTTTTACTGGAGTGAAATTTGCAACGTACTTTGTAATTAGAATAACAAGGAGTGATTATGTGGGCAGCATTTAGTTACTTAGCACTAGCGATTGTATTTATAATTGCGGCTATTCGGGTTGAAACAGTGTATTTTGCGCTGTTCTTTTATTGGACTGCATTGTCGTTACTGTTAGTCAGTGGCGCATACTTTTTTAATATCGCACGTATTTTTAGAAAACGAGAAAATGGTGTCATCCCCATTTACATACGATGGGCATTCATTCCCTTTTTACTTGGCGCGCAACTTTATAATGCGTGGTCAAGAAAAAATGACAAAGTGCCACCACTGCAACAAATTAATGAGTATTTATTTTTAGCTTGTCGTTTATTTCCTTCAGATATAGACACCATGAAAGAGATGGGTATCACGGCTATTTTAGATGTGACATGTGAATTTGATGGCCTTGAGTGGTCTTCTACCCAAGAGAATATTCGCTATTTAAATATCCCTGTACTTGATCATAGTGTGCCAACAAGCGCGCAATTACACCAAGCAATTAATTGGATTGATCACCAAGTTAAAGAAGATAGAAGGGTGGTTGTGCATTGTGCCCTTGGTCGAGGGCGCTCTGTCTTTGTTATGGCTGCTTACTTACTTAGCCAAAACAAAGATGCCGATGTGCACCAAGTACTGGCGCAAATTAAAGAGACACGTGAAACTGCAAATTTAAATAAACGTCAGCTGCGTCATCTTGTGAAACGTCATCGCCGTGGTGACTTATTAATAAAGAATAAAGCGGTGCTTATTGCTAATCCGGTTTCTGGCACAAAACTGTGGGAAGCAAAACGTAAGCAAATTACATCCCGCTTATCTGAGTATTATGATTTAACTGTTTATACAACGTCGGAACAGGTAAATGGTACGGAGTTAGCCAAAGAAGCACTTGAATTGAACCCTGATGTAGTCATTGCTTGTGGTGGCGATGGTACCGTGACCGAGGTTGCAAGTGTGCTTGTTAATACAGACTGTAAGTTGGGGATTATCCCCCTTGGTACCGCCAATGCACTGGCGCATGTGCTAATGGGGATTAAATCGAAACTTATTCCTGTTGAACAAGCGTGTGAACTGATAATTGAAGGGCAGGCAAGCCGAATAGATACCGCTGTGTGCAATGGTGAGCGTATGTTATTACTTGCAGGCATTGGTTTTGAACAAAAGATGATTGAAAAAGCCCACCGTGATGCAAAAAATGAGTCAGGGCAACTTGCATATTTACAAGGGTTTTGGCAAGCATTAGGTGAGCATGAGGCGCAAGATTATCTGGTTACGCTTGATGATAACGAACCGCAAACAATTAATACCACAAGTTTAATCATTGCCAACGCTGCGCCATTTACTACCTTACTTGCTCAATCTGCAGGGCAGCCAGATCATCAAGATGGTTTACTTGATGTAAATTGGTTAACACCCAGTGCGGACTCTAAAGCGAGTACACTCAGTATTGCTGAGTTAGTGTTTTCGAGTATTACGCAAACTAGTTTTGCAATTAATAGCCACCACACAAACGCAAAACGAGTAACAGTGAGTGCAGATGCTGGCTTAAGTTATGTAATAGATGGTGAGGTGAAAACAGCGGAAAAAATTGAAGTAGAGATATCACCGAAATCGCTTTCGGTGATTGTCGCTGAAGAATAGCGCTTTTGCGTTATTTCTTAATGCTTTTCCATTGGAACGAGCCGTCATCAGCCGCGTTGTTATTGATAAAAGTATCAATATATAACTGTTCAACTTTTTCGCGCGCCCATGGTGTTTTTCGTAAAAATTTTAGGCTCGATTTTACACTCGGATCATTTTGAAAGCAGCGTACATCGACATGCGCTGCCATACCATCCCAACCAAGCTTTTCTTCAAGTTTAGTAACGATGTCAGCTAGCTTAATGCCATGCAACGGATTATTAGGTTGATTGTCCATGATAAATCTTAGGTTATTTGCAACCGCGCAATAGTAACCTATCTGTGAACGTTAAGCTAATTGACATGAATCGTTTTAGCCTGTTTGGGATAAATAATTTCACCATTTGCATTGAGTCTTAGCCATGCTAAATCACTGTTTGAAAAATTAGGCTGTTTGGCGCTGCAAATTAACGTCATCTCGCCAACGACGATATACGCACCTTCGGTATAGCGCTTATTTTCGTACCAGCATACTCTGTGATTGTTCAGCGTTTCTTGACCATCAATCACAACGAGGGGTTTTTCTTTCGCCATTGATTTATTTAAAAACAGTAAAATAACCAATGTAGTTAGAATTAAAATTTTCTTTAACAAATTACGTCTCCCGTTGGGCAGATTTGCATAACTACACTAAGCTTATGACAAGGAATAAATAATAAAAAGGTGAACACATGCAATTTGATAAAAATATGATTGACGAATTAACCCTCCTTGCAAAATTTCCCCGCGATTCTCAAATGCAGGGAATTAAAATTCACTCAGATGCCGAAAGCTCTATCAGAGATGCAGCAAAACGTCTTTATGATAAAGGCATCACGGATAGTCCTGATGGGGGCTACTTAACCGACTTGGGACTCGATTTAATTAATCATGTGAGTGTGATTAACTCAGCGCTAAGATAACAAATAAAAAAGGCCCGAATTATTCGGGCCTTTTACATTAATCATAGTAACACTTAAATCGCATCTGGTTGATTTTGTGGTGCAGCATCAATAAAGGCATCAAGCTTATTACATTGCTCATAAACTGCAGCAATTTTAGGGTATTTACTCATATCAACTTTAAAGCGTAAGGCATTAAATACTTGCGGCACGAGGCACACATCTGCAAGCGTTGGTTTGTTGCCCACACAAAAAGTGTTCGCTTCATCAAGTAGCTTTTCGATACTTTCAAAACCAACTTCTACCCAATGCTTATACCAGGTCGTTTTTGCTTCTTCATCAACACCAAGATCATTAGCTAAGTACTTTAATACGCGTAAATTATCGATAGGGTGAATATCGCACGCTACGGCATAACATAAATTACGGATCTGAGCTTTTTGCCACGCATCACCCGTTAGTAACGGTGTTTCTGGGTGGGTTTCTTCGAGCCACTCTAAAATAGCTAACGATTGTGCAAGTACACCTTGCTCAGTTTCAAGTGCTGGTAATAATCCTTGCGGGTTCTTTGCTAGGTACTCGTCACTTTGCTGTTCTGATTTTAATAAATTAACTGTCACTAATTCGTGATCAATATTCTTTAAATTAAGCGCAATGCGTACTCGGTATGCAGCTGATGAACGAAAATAGCTATAAAGTTTCATTATACGTCCTGTTTACCTGTGAAATGTTTTTTAATAGTGCGCCAACAGTCTGTGTAGTTAGGCTGACGCTCTTTACCTTCAAGGGCATATTTTGTTGGTGAAATAACGTAACGTGATTCAAACATAAATGCCAAGGTGTTTTCGTAGCGTTGTGGTTCAAGCTGAGCATTTGATGCTTTTTCGAATACATCGGCTTCTGGGCCATGTGGCGACATACAGTTATGTAAGCTCGAACCACCTGGCACAAAGCCATGTTCTTTGGCATCGTATACACCTTCGATTAAGCCCATAAACTCACTCATGATATTACGGTGGTAATAAGGTGGGCGGAATGTGTTCTCAGCCACCATCCAACGAGGAGGGAAGATAGCAAAATCGATATTAGCAACACCTTCTGTACCCGATGGTGATGTTAATACAGTAAAGATTGATGGATCTGGGTGATCGTAACTTACTGTATTCATGACATTGAATCGAGCAAGGTCATACTTATAAGGTGCGCTATTACCCGTCCAAGCAACGACATCTAAAGGCGAGTGACCAATATCACAACGGAACATATTGCCGTTGAATTTAGCAACTAGCTCAAAATCACCTTCAACATCTTCAAAAGCGGCCACAGGGTAGTGGAAGTCACGGTCATTGGCATAACCGTTGGCACCGACAGGGCCGCGCTCTGGTAAAATATAGGCATGGCCATAGTTTTCACAGATGTAGCCACGGGCTGTATCAGTAAGTAAATCGACAGCAAATTTAATACCGCGAGGGATAACCGCAATTTCACCTGCTCGAACGGTGAGTTTGCCGCATTCTGTTCTTAGTAATAGCTCACCTTGTTGCGGAACAAACAGCATTTCACCGTCAGCATTATAAAAGTAACGGTGTTGCATTGATTTATTAGCAACATAAATATGAATACCAATACCTGTTTGTGCATTGGCACTGCCATTCGCAGCCATGGTGATTAAACCATCAATAAAATCAGTTGGCTGTGCAGGAATCTCAATTGGATCCCAACGTAGCATCGTCGGTGGCGTTGGCACTTCGGTGATAGGAGCTGTACGAATAAGGCCATTATCGATAGGCGTGTAATCACCTTGTACTACTGACGGGCGGATACGGTAAAACCAAGTTCGGCGGTTATCAGCACGCGGCGCTGTAAATGCGGTTGTGCTGAACTGCTCAGCATATAAGTCGTATTTTACTTTTTGAGGGCTGAATTGACCGATAGGTAATGCACCGGGTAAGGCTTCGGTCTCAAATTCATTACCAAAGCCTGTCATATATTGTAATTCGTTATTCATCACTAGACTCCTAAAAGGTTTCAGGTAAGATACTCTCATGTGAGACTAAATTCAAACTACACAGAATTTACTTGTGTAAATATTTTTTGACAGTAGTGAAGCCATGACAACAGAACGAGAACAAATACTCGATTTACAACAGTTCTTACCTTATTCGTTAACCAACATTGCGATGCAGATGAGTGAGCAATTTAGTGAACTATATCAACAACAGTTTAATTTGACCGTGCCACAATGGCGTGTGATTGCGAATCTAGCGCAATACGGTGAGTGCAGTGCTAAAGAGCTATGCGATATGGCTCAAATGGACAAATCCACCGTGTCGAGGGCTGTAAAGTCATTATTATCAAGGGAATTGATAGTTGCTAAAGCGAACCCGACAGATAAACGTGCAAGTTTGTTATCACTATCTGCTGGAGGAATAGCGTTGCATGAACAGATTGTACCGCTTGCAAACGAGTGGCAAGCACGTTTAGTGAGTGGCTTAGATAGCCAAGCACTTCAACAATTTATGGACACGCTGAGTACACTTTCTGCGCAATTAAATAAAAATGTTTAAATCTGTAATCAAGGCTTTATAGCAATTGATTTAGACAATCGATACGTATATGATAATGGCTATCATTTACAATTAGAAACTTGGATGTCCCCCCTATGAAATTAGCGTTAAACACCGTTAAAACACTAGGTCTTAGCCTAGTATTAGCATCTACTTTTATTGCCCAACCTGTATTGGCAAATGGCCCAATTGGTGAGCACGTTAATCATCTAAAAGAAAATTTAAAAGATTATTCTGAAGACGTTGAGTGGATGATCGGTAAAGTTGACACCATGGTTACCGATTACGAAACTAAAGGCGCAAAGGCTGTTAAAAGCGATGATTTAATTGAATACTGGGAATCAGTAAAGTTTCACAGTGCGATTGAAACGAATTATGTACCGGTTTATGCATCAATCTGGCAAGGCATTTATGGTATCAAAATGGCCATTGATGACAAAAAACCAGCAAGCGAAGTACGTGAGCATCAAAAGGCCTTAAATGCTGCCTTGTGGCAGGGTCTTGGAGCTGTTAAACTTGCTGCCGACTTCCAGCAAAAAGGCTTATTAAAAGCTGTAAAAGCAACTGCTTCTGAAACAATGACGCAAAGTGCTACTATCGATGAAATCAAACACAAATTAGACCGCGTTGTTGCAAAATACGCAGAGCGTTTAAGCGATGAAGCGACGCAAATCGTACATGATACTTACCTTCACTTATTCGAAGGTGTTGAAGGTACGCTTATCGAAAAAGATGCGAAGTTAGTAGAAGTTCTAGAAAAAGATTTTAACGTAACCCTGCCAAAAGCTATTTCTGATAAAAGTACTGTTGACCAAGTACGTGCAGTGGTTGTTGATATGCAAGAAAAATTAGATCGCGCTAAGGTGTTACTAGAAGAAGCCGAAAAAGCACGTAAGGATGTATTTTAGTGAAGCGTAGGACCTTTATTCA
Source organism: Pseudoalteromonas sp. S4492 (assembly GCF_005886115.1). Classification (NCBI taxonomy): domain Bacteria; kingdom Pseudomonadati; phylum Pseudomonadota; class Gammaproteobacteria; order Alteromonadales; family Pseudoalteromonadaceae; genus Pseudoalteromonas; species Pseudoalteromonas sp. S4492. The sequence goes on along the minus strand of NZ_PNCP01000029.1, from coordinate 42,004 downwards.
AGGCCTGGCTGCGTTTGGGGTAGTGGGCGCAATGCCACTACCTCTTTCACGTGCCTTTGCAGCTACAGCTGCAAGCCCAATTTCAGTGAATGACTTACCCGCCCTTGAGGGTGACCTAACATTATACTTAGGCCGTGGTGAAGGTGGTTTGTACGAAAACGTACTGCAATCTATCCAAAAGAAAAACCCAAAACTTAACTTATCAATCCGACGTGGCCCGACTGCTGCACTTGCCAACATGATAGTGGCAGAAGCTAAAGCAGGTGTTAAACGTGCTGATTTATTTTGGGCAGTTGACTCTGGTGCGATTGGTCTAGTCACCGACGCAGGTTTAGCTAAAGCCTTACCATCTGACTTAGAAGCGCAATTACAACCGCAGTTCCGCTATCCGGGCTGGGCACCTGTAACAGGTCGTATTCGTACATTGCCTTATAATACTAAGCGTTTAAGTAAAGATCAGATCCCAGATAGTATTATGGCAATTGCTGATAGCGATTTATCAATTGGTTGGGCACCGGCTTATGCATCATTCCAATCATTTGTCACAGCAATGCGCATTCTTGAAGGGGATGATAAAACCGCTAAATGGCTGAAGAAAGTTCAGAAACGTTCGAAAACCTATGCTGGTGAGCTTGGCGTAGTGATGGCCGTTGAACGTGGCGAAGTGGATATTGGTTTTGCAAACCATTATTACACATTACGCCTTAAGTCAGGCAAACCAGATGCTAACCTTGATCTTGCTTTCACCAATCAAGATGCAGGTTGCTTAGTTAATGCATCAGGTGTTTTATCGCTAACAGATAACCCGAATGCAATGAACTTTATGCGTTACTTACTAAGTGCTGAAGTACAAAGTTACTTAGCACGTGAAGCGTACGAAATTCCATTGATCCAAGGCATTGACCAGCCAGCTGGGTTACCAGCGTTAACGGATGTATCACCGCCGAAAATAGATTTAACTCAATTGGCAGATTTAAGGCCAACACTCGACCTTATGCGCAGTAGCGGTGTTTTATAATGCGCATACCTGCTTCTTATCCGATGGCGCTGCTTGCAGCGCTTTTGGCGTTAGTGCCAGTTTATATATTGATCACTTTAGCGAGTGATGCGACGGCTGTTTTTGATAGTCACAATTTAAAAATTCTTGGTAACACCTTGTCACTTATGGTGTTAACAGTAATAGGCTCTATTTTAATTGGCGTGCCTCTGGCGTTTATTAGTGCCTATGTTCAACTTCCTTTTAAAAAGCTTTGGCTTGTATTGTTTGCCGCTCCTCTGGCAATTCCAAGCTATATTGGTGCGTTTACCTTGTATGCAGCATTTGGCCCCGGTGGTGAGATAAATCAGCTGTTGGGCTTTGAAACGCCGCCTATGTATGGCTTAACGGGTGCTGCCATTGTAATGACGCTATACACGTTTCCGTTTGTTATGCTTACGACGCGTTCATCTTTACTCAGTCTAGATGCCAGCATGGTAAATGCAGCTCGCACTTTAGGTATGTCGATGCCAATGAGTGTGTTTAAAGTCATATTACCGCGTGTAATAAACGGTATTGCGGCGGGCTCATTACTGGTTGCGCTTTATACCTTATCAGATTTTGGTACACCGGCGATGATGCGCTTAGATACCTTTACCCGCGTGATCTATGTTGAATATAACGCCTTTGGCTTAAGTCGTGCAGCGATGTTATCGTTACAATTAATGGTGATAGTAGGCTTTTTACTGTTCATCGAATCACAAATTAAAACAGCTTCTGAGCGCCACGGTAGACCGCTGATGTTATTCCCATCGAACAGCCAAAAGTTAGCAATGTTGGTGACTTTTCTACCTGTTTTATTACTAGCAATTTGTTTGCCGCTGGCTATTTTTACCCTGTGGCTTGCCCGTGATGGTATTGCTGATTTTGATTTCAGCATTGCGTGGAATTCTGCTTATGCGTCTGGCATTGCGGCTATTGTCGCTGTTGTTGTTGCAGTACCTGTAGCGCATGCTGCCTTAAGCGGTAAAGTAGGGCGCATTATGGAGCGGGTGACTTATTTCGGGTTTGGTATTCCGGGTATCGTGATGGGTACTGCACTTGTTTATGGGGGCCTGCAATTACCGCTTTTATACCAAACTCTGGCATTATTAGTGATTGCCTACGTGCTGCGCTTTTTACCGCTAGCTGTTGGCTCTGTGCGTACCAGCACTGAACACTTAGATTCGAGTTTAATCAAGTCGGCACGTGTATTAGGTGCCAGCCCTCGCGAAGCATTTATGCGTATTACCTTACCTTTAACACTGCGCGGTATTATTGCCGGTGCAGCTTTGGTATTTTTAGAATCAATGCGAGAGCTTGAAGCGACGTTGTTACTTGGTCCAACAGGGTTTGAAACCCTATCAACCTATTTATGGCGTGTTTATGAAGCCGGTTACTTTGGACGCGCTGCTATACCTGGCTTATTGTTAGTAGTGATATCAGCATGTGGCTTAGCTATAATGCTCTCAGGTGAAAAGCGCAGTCAATTAGAACATTAAGGATCAGTTTAATGCTATCAGTTAGTAAGCTGTCTATCGATTATGGTAGCAATCGTGTGGTAAGTGAACTCAACTTATCACTTGGGGAAAGTGAGATCCTCATGCTAGTTGGTCCAACTGGCTGTGGTAAAAGTACAATCTTACAAGCGTTAGCTGGGCTTATTCCTATCTGCGAAGGCGAAATTAATTTAGGCTCATGGCGTGCAACACCCAAGTTAAAAGTGCCACCAGAAAAACGTAAAGTAGGAATGGTATTTCAAGACTTTGCGTTATTTCCGCATTTAACAGTGCAGCAAAATATTTGCTTTAGATTAACCGATACCTCGAAATCAGATCATTGGATTAAGTTATTGGGTCTCGAAGCTTTTCGTAATAAAAAGCCCGCCACCTTATCGGGTGGTCAAAAGCAGCGTGTAGCGCTTGCCCGTACACTAGCTCACGAACCAGACTTTGTATTGCTTGACGAGCCATTATCAAACTTAGATGCAGCTTTAAAAGATACCCTTCGTTGGGATATTCGTAATGCATTAAAAGATGCTGGTGTTCCTGCTATTTGGGTAACCCATGACCAAGAAGAAGCCTTATCTGTCGGTGATCGTGTTGGCGTACTCAAAGAAGGCATTATTCAGCAAATCGATACCCCTGAACGCTGCTTTAGCTTACCAAGTAATCGCTTTGTTGCACGCTTTTTAGGTGAAGCAAGTTTCATTGCCGGTAATTGTGAAGGTGATATTGCCACCACTGATTTAGGTAATGCACCAGCTATTAGGGTTGATCATGATACTGCGAAGGTTGATGTATTACTTCGCCCTGATGATGTTCACCTTATTCAAAATGCAGCTACTAGCAACGGTAAAGTGACATGGGTGCGTTATGAAGGTGGCAGCCGTTTATGCGCGGTTAAACTGGCATGCGATACTGTGGTGACAAGCCGTGTTAGCCATGAAGTGATGGTACGCCCAGGTGATGCAGTGCATGTTTCTATCAATACAACACATCCACTTGCGGTTTACGCAGCTTAAATAAAAATATCTGTGCAGGTCTCACTGGCCTGCATTTTTTAGAAAGCGTTCAGCTGTCAGCCCTCAGACGCTATGTAAAATCGCTGCGACTTCTTAACTTGCTAACTTTATTCTTGAAACTCGTAACTCATATCTACAACCATTCCCGGCTAAAGCCAGTCCTACGAAAGAATTTATCAGGTATTAGGTTCTAGGCTTTAGTTACAATGACGCGATGTAAAATCGCTGCTACTAGTAACTTTCTAACTTTACCCTTGCTCACTTTCCCCTAGTAGCTTTACTCTTGCAAACCTCCACCAAAACGTAAAAAGCCCGCCAGTAGGGGCGGGCTTTTGTTTTATAACAAGGTTAACTCGTTATTAGAATGTATAACGTACACCTACACGCATTTCCCAAACTGATGCGCTGCTTTGTGTTGCAGTTTTACCATTGTTAGGGTTGAAGTTTGAATATACGTAACGACCTTGGTCATCAAGGTCTACAGTTACCATGCTGTTACCAACAAAGCTACCTTTCTTAAGTACGCCCCAGTCATCGTTTAACATGTTTGTTAAGTTATCGATAACGAAGAACACTTCACCTTTGTGACCAGGCATAAAACCAGGTAACTCTTGGGTCATCTTGAAGTTAACTTTAGTGAACCAATCAGCATTTTGACGGTTACGACCAGAGATTTCACCGCGCTCAAGGCCTTGAGCAGAAATCCACTCGTTAAACTCAGTTACTTCTTCAGGTGTCATGTCGTAAACAACATTCGGGTCATTTACTTCAGGGATATACATTAACTGACGACTACCGTTTGAGTTGTTATCACCCCAAACATCATTGTCTCTATCATCAAACGTGTAGCTGTAAGGTAGACCTTTGTACGTTTCGCTGAATAGGTTGAAACGAGTGTTGTAACCATCAAACAACTCAGTTGTATAACCTAATGTCATAGTAAAGCGATGTGGGATCTCGTAATCAGATGTGTGTGCACCTGGATTAGTCGGATCATATGTCGCTAAGTTACCGTAGTTTGAGCTCGCTACCGAACTTGTCATAGGGTTAACATCAGTTGAATCAGTGTAAGCGTAAGCTAGTTGTACGCTAATACCGTTATCAAAACGCTTGCTCATTGCAGCTGAGATTACATGAGACTCACCGCTGTCACCACTTACGTTTGTAAGTAATAAGTCACCGCTACGACCAGTTTCTTTTTCTTCAAGAATAGGACGACCATCAAACGTTGTGTTACCTGAATCTTGTAACGCGATATCTTGTAAGATTGCAGCATCTTTACGTTTAGTGAATAAGTAATCTAGTGAGAATACGTACTCATCTTCAGTTGTGTATGTTGCACCAACTGAGTACTTCCACTCTGACGGCATTTCGAAATCTGGGTCAACAGCATTTACAGACGAGTCACCTGAACCAATAACTGTGTTTGCAACTTCATCATACATTTCTTGTGGTACTTCGTAACCTGGAGTACCACCGTTTACTGTTGGGGTATTAAATAAATCTACACCTGAACGGTAAGTACTAATGTTTGTGATACCATCGTTTGAGTATGAGTTAGATAACCATACATTCGGGTTACCACCAGAGAATAAGCCAACACCTGCGCGTACTTCTAATGCATCAGTTGCGTACCATTCAAAACCAACACGTGGCTGGATTAAATCGATGCCGTCGAATGTAGATTGGTTACTGAAACCGTAGCGATTAGTGAAGTTTTCATTGTAGTTAGGTGTGTCGTCACTTGTGTATTTGTCGTAACGTAGACCAAACGTTAATGTCGCATCTAAATCTGTGAAGCTGTACTCATCTTGAACGTATAATGTATGTTGAGCGTATGAGAAGCTTGCAGCAGCATCTGTTGGATCGTTAGTACCTGCAGCGTTGTTGTAGTAGATACGTGCAGCTTGGCCTGCTTCAAAATCATCCACAGAGTTAAAACGCCACTCACCTTGAGTGTGCTGAACGAATTGGTTGAATACGTCTAATTCTTCAAACTCATAACCTGCAGTAATTGTGTGTTGATCAAGGTAGTATGTCCCCGCAATTTTTGCTGTCACTGTTTCGTAGCTAAGAGCATTAGATTGACGAGAATCATCTGGACCAATGTAGATTGTACCACCATCTTCTGTACGAATTTGCATTTCACCGAAGCTACTTGCAGCATCTAAAGAGCGAACAGTCTGATCTAATTCTGATTTCCCTAAACGAATTTCAGTTGAAAATTCATCAGACCAATCTGAATAAAGTGAACCAATGATTGATGTAAATTCAGCACTTTGCTTGAAGAAGTGATTATCTAAAGTAACAGTGTTGCTGTAAGCATCTGATTGAGACAGTGTAAAACCATCGTTATAGTTATACACTAAGTTAGCACGATGATCGTCGTTGATGTTCCAGTCAAGTTTAACTAAGATTTTTTCATCTTCAACTGGTGCGCTTGATGGCATGCCACCTGCGTCATAACCGTAAACATCTTGAGCGATTTGCTGTACACGTGCAACATCAGCTGCTGAAACACTACCTGTGTCTAGGCCGCCGTAGTTGTATTGTTTTACACCTTCAAGTTTTTCGTAAGATGTGAATAAGAAAAGGCTATCTTTAATTAGTGGTAAACCAACGTTGAAGCCGTAACGTTTTTCGGTGTAATCACCGTTATCGTAGTCTTCGCCTTCGATTTTATCGCCTTTCATTGAATCATTTGTGTAATCGAAGAACATACCACCGTGTACTTCGTTACCACCTGATTTAGTAACAGCGTTGATGTTACATGATGTGAAACCACCATATTGAACATCAAAAGGTGCTAGTTCAACTGCAACCTGTTCGATTGAATCAAAAGAGAAAGGAGCACGGATTGTAGGGTAACCGTTAGAGCTTAAACCGAAGTTATCGTTCATACGAACGCCGTCAAGCGTTAAGCTGTTGAAACGAGGGTTACCACCACCACAGTTGATTGAACCGCGGCTATCGTCAATTGTTACACGTGGGTCAATACGAACGATATCTTTTAAGTCACGGTTGATAGCTGGTTGGTTTTCTAAATCTTCAAGAGTGAACGTTGCAGCTGGACCTGTACCACCAGACATACGGCTGATAGGACGACCAGTAACTACGATTTGTTCTACATCAGATTGTCTCTCTAACGTAACATTAACTGGGTAGTCAGCACCAACTTGTAGGTTGATGTTGTTGAATGTTTGATCTGCGAATACGTCAGAATCAACAACAACGCGGTAAGGACCACCTACACGTAGGCCTTTTGCTGTGAAGTAACCCGCATCGTTCGTTTCAGTTTCTTTAGTTGAACCTGAAGGTAAGTGAACGATAGTAATCTTAGTGCCAGCAGCAGGGTTGCCGTTTGGACCTTTGATTTGACCCTTGATAGCAGATGTTGTTTCATTTGCTAACGCTGCACCACTCACACCAACACATGCTGCAATAGCAAGTGATAGAGCTGTTTTGCGGAGTTGGATTTTCATTATGTTATTTCCCGTGTTAGAGGTTATGTTTCATTTATAGTTTGCTGTCAGTTGGCATCTTAAGTGCCTTTACTAACGGTTTTGCTGATTTATCAAATAATGTATTTAATAAACCCGCCAATCTTATCCCGCCTTGTTGTAGGCGAGTTTTAACAACTGGTAAGTTTTTATAGATATAACTATAACTTACGTTTGTTTCATTTTCTTTATACAGAGAGTTTGCAATGTTATTAGATTCGATCAACCAATCGCTAGGTGAACTGGCAAGATAGTCCGTTATTAACGCTTGATTTGTTGTATTTATAAATTGCGCAAACTCAGTATAGGACAAATTTTCATTTTCAATGAGTTTTGTGTCCCATAAGCTATGTAAATTGGTATCTTGACCGAAAAATGTGACAGAAATATTGTTGCCACCACGATCTTCACCGCGACCGGCATGAAAAGGTTGGTGGCTATCACCAACAAGGTGAACTAAAAAGCGCAATGCAAATTGGTTTTCACCGAGAGAGGCTTTTGGGTTTTGTAAAACTGATATTGAATATTCCATGCCTTCAAGGATGTCTGACACGGTTTCTTTATTATGGTGAGCGTGTGAGTCGTAATGAGGCTTAGCATCGCCTTCTTTGAAATTTATGTAATGCCAGCGTGAAGATTTCTTTTGCCAAAACGTTTCAGGCGCAGAACGCATTTCATCAGCCCACGTTGCAACTTGTGGTAAAGAATCACCATCAAGTAAAGGAACTAATGCTTGCTTAGTGGTGTCAGTAATATGCTTAGATGCAATTTCACCAATAATACGGTGACCATTCTGACCCCATGCATTTGCAGGGTTACTTAACAACACAGAAATAACTGGTGTCGATAACAGCAACATTTTTATTGTTTTTTGTAACATTGACTCAGTGTCCAAAATGAATGTGCCCTGAAGCACGATTTCTTGGTGTGTATTTTCCTGAATTTAAAAACAAATAGAAAGGACTCAATAAGATTCATAATTTCTTGTTCATATATTCTGTTTTTCAATGACTTACAATATTCAAGTAAAATTACCTGTTGTAATAAGTAAGAATAATTGTTCAAATAGAGACAACGGAGCGTTGTTGGCTATTAAAATTGAATTTAAGAACAATACTAATAAAAAAATCGTCGATTGTTACATTTTTGTTTCTATCACTAATTTTGTTTTTTTATATCGGAATTTTGCAGGGTAAACCGGCTGTTTCTGATATCGATGCATTTATTGAAACATCATTTCAATGTGATACTAAATCAGAGGTTAACCTTAATGAGCTGGTGGTGTATTCATCAGGTAAAGTGTTGGCTGAGGATGTTGCTAAAACCCTATGCGCAGATGACATCATTAGTAAACAATATGGCAAGGTCACCTCTTATTGGGGTTATAAAACCTCAGACACAATTGAGTTTTTAGGTAAAGGGATAGCAGATTTGATCCTTGCTAAAGAAAACTTGATTAATGCCTTTATGGCCGAGTCAACCTATAACTATCAAGCGGTTGTTGGCTTTCCAGATTACACTGCTTATTTAATTTCGAGTAAAGAAAAGCCTCGAATTGAAAAAAGTTACTTTTTAGACAAGCGTATTGGTTTACTTGATTATCCAACGAGTCGCTCTGGGCACATTTTACCTAAGCAATTATTTAAAAAATTAGACATCAACCTTGAAAACCTAAATATCACTTATGCCAGTTCGCATACAGAATTAAGAGAGTTACTTGCAAGCGGTAAAGTCGATTTAATCTCTTCTTATTGGCAAGATAGTGATCAGCAACGCTTTTCAATCAATTACATTACGCCTATCCGTGACAATATAAGTGGCAGTCGTTGGTATTTAAAAATGCAAGATGAGAACACCGACCTTTTATGTGCTGTTCAAACACGCCTAACTCAGTTAGCCCATAATCAGAATTCCCATTACTTTAATCATGTTGAGTCTTTTTGGGAATGTGACTCAAACCAGCAAACAATGAAAGTAGGGGATAGCAATGCTGCCAATTAGAATAAAGCTTGCTTATGGGGCGGTTTTTCTATGCTGTTGTTTGGCTTTATTTGCCACCTTTATTACTGCAAAAGCTTATAAGACATCAACTAATGATGCACTGACTCTAGCAAAAGTTGAAAACCGTATTGCCCTTGATTTAAATCACTTAAATTTACCTGATGATTTTTTAAAGCATTCAGGTAGTAAAGACATGGTACTCAACTATATCGCGCGTCTTAATGCTCAGTTAAAAGACTCAGGCGTGATGGTATATTCAATTGAAGGGATCTCTGATTATCCAGCCCGTGCAGATTTAATTACTAAACAATTGCATGCACCACAAAAGTCGTTAACGGTAAGCTTTGTTGTCGCATCGTCTTTATTTTCAAAAAATGATATTGCTGTATTAATTCTAGTGAGTTTGGTGTCTGCTGCACTAACGTATTTATTATTTATAAGTGAGCGTACTAAAATTCAAATTGCAAAGCATGAGCCTGAGGTTGAAATACAAGCTGTAGAAAAACCTAAATTGATAGTCGATCTTCAAAATAAAACCTTGGCTGCCAGCTGTGCTGTTGATAAAACCGTTGCACTTGCTAATAAGCCGCTGTGCTTTTATCTTGCATTGGTTGAGTTTTGCATTGAGCACCCAGATGTAGTGCTTAATCAAAATAAAGATGTACCAGAAGAATTACTGACTTTAGCAAACAAGTATTTTTACCGGTTAGTCGAGCTTGGTCATACAATACGTAAGCGCCCAAACTTTACCAATAGTTTAGAAAAAACATTAAGTGAAATTCGTGCTGCACTTGATGAAGTTTGGCAAGATCAGCTAGAGATAAAGGAAACTTATTATCCGCCTAAGGCCCATGGTGAAGGCTCCCGTTCGCGTTTACATCATTACGGATTGAAAGCGATTGAGATTGCCGATATTGAAGTCATAGGCAAATAATCTAGTTTAAAAGTAAAAAGGGAAGTCATTGACTTCCCTTTTGCTTGTTAAAGATTATTGAGTACACCTTATTGTTGTTTAGGCGCATAATCAGCCGCTTTAACAGGGCTATTTTGCTCAAAGAAACGTTTTAATGCCTGTGCATCTGTATCATCTGTACTCACAAAGCCTTTTTTGTCGGTAAGAGTAGGGTAGCCGTCACCACCAGAGGCATTATAACTGTTAATACTCATACGATACGTCTTAGCCATATCAAGTGGCTTTCCAGCAATCTTTACATCAGATAAGGCGTCATTGTCGCGTTTAAAACTCAACTTATAATATTGTAAGTAGGCACCTGAATCAGGTGGGAAAGACGTAACCACAGACAAGTAATCAAATAACTCCTGGCCTGTCATATCAATATAAGTGATACGGTTTTTAAAAGGATGAACTTTTAAAATATCTTTATAACTGACATCACCTGCTTGAATGCTATCGCGAATACCGCCACCACTGATCAAACCAAAATCAGCACCCACAGATTGCATTTGAGCAGCAATTATTACGCGTGCTAAGTTAACTTGCTCGTAGCGCACCTTGTTACGGTCACCTTCAAGTTTTGCATCAACGGCGCCAATTTTACCGGCAATTTGAGCAGCACCTTTTTGCTGATAAACAGCAAGTACGTCTTGTAAGCTTTTGTTTGGTTCGATGTAATCAGCTGCCAACTTCTTATTGCCATTTTCATCATCGATATATAGGTTAACTGGAATAAGTGCGTAATTAATAAGTGTTAATTGGCCCTTTTCTAATTTGAATTCAGCCTTACCTACATATTTACCCCACTCATGGGCTTGCATGATCCAAGTGCCATTTTGTTGATCTGGCTTACATGCTTTACCTGGCATAAAGCTTTCGTCAGCAATATTTGCCTCTTTCATACAAACAGGTTCTTGTGAATGACCGCCAACAATAATATCAAGCATGCCTTTTGGTAAGTTACGAGCCATGGTTACATCACCCGACGCATTAATACCAAAGTTTGCATCAACATAGTGCCCCATGTGCGTGACAGCAATGGTGATATCTGGGTTGTACTGTTTTTCAATTTCTGGGGCTAACTTTGCAGTAACCTCTGTTGGGTCTTTAAATTCTAGGCCACCGATATATTGAGGATTACCTATTTTTGCTGTATCTGTGGTTGTTAAGCCGATTACAGCAATCTTAAGGCCATTTTTTTCAAAGATTTTATAACCTTGATAGCGAGCTTCGCCGGTTGTTTTATCGATGATGTTGGCAGATAAAAATGGAAAGTTAGACCATCTTTGTTGTTGATCGAGTACTGCTAGAGGATTGTCAAACTCATGGTTACCAATTGCCATTGCGTCATAGCCAATTAAAGACATACCTTTAAAATCGGGCTCTGCGTGTTGTAAGTCTGACTCTGGAATACCGGTATTGATATCGCCGCCTGACAGCAATAACACAGCATGGCCTTTTGCTTTAGCATCGGTTCTTAATTGATCGATTAAAGTTTTACGGGCTGCCATACCATACTCGCCTTGCTCGTTGTGCCAAAAGCGACCGTGGTTATCATTGGTATGAAGTAGAGTTAAATATTGTACTGAATCAGTATTATTCGAAGATGAGCTACATGCGGTTAGGGTAACCAGTAGCGAAGTTAATAAAAAAAAGCGCATAATTGTTTGCCTGATTAGAGCAGTAGGTTAATTAAGCGCTTAGTTTAAACGACTTAAGTTTAAATTAAATGTCTTTTATAAACTTTTGTTGCTATTTTCTGTATTTATTTGTCCTGTTGCAGCGAGTTGCCGGCGTTGCAGTTCTTGTTCTGCGTAATGAGACTTTTGGTGATTATTGCCCACCATCCAATTTAAAAAACTAGCTGGTAACTGGCTGTAAGGCTCACCTTGGTGTAGGCCAAAATCGCATATTGCGTTCTCTTCATTCGCCATGGTTAATTCCTGTGTGTTCATTGTTGTCGTGCAAATACTAACAAACTGAGTCAATTTGATAAGACGATTTTGATTTAGTGTTTATATTTTTTATAACTAAAATGAATACGCGATGTAAATTAATGTAACTGAGTTGTAATTGCTATGGCGTGTTTTGTGTAACTATTTTGTTTGCTATTTATGCATCAACCATTTTTGTTTAAGCTTCGTGCAGTTTTATAATAAAAAGTATCAGGAAAGATAAACAATGAAAAAACATCTACTTGCAACTGCTCTTTTTGCAAGCTGCTTTACAGCCAATGCGACGATTGTAGAAATGCAAACAAATCAAGGCACCATTACCGTTAACCTTTATGATCAACACACACCTATCACAGTGGAAAACTTTCTAAATTATGTAACTGACGGTAGCTATGACGGTAGTGTTATCCATCGTTCTGTTGACGATTTTGTATTGCAAGGGGGTGGTTTTAAGTTTGATACGGACTTTAATTCGATTGAAACAGCTGATGCAATTACCAATGAGCCTGTTTTATCAAACGTTAAAGGCACGATTGCAATGGCGAAAGTTGGTGGCAATGCGAACAGTGCAACAAGCCAATGGTTTTTTAACTTAAAAGATAATAGCGCTAATCTTGATTTACAAAATGGTGGTTTCACCGTGTTTGGTGAAATTACAGCTGATAGCTTTGAAACAATCGAGACAATTACATCATTAGTTCACTGTGGTGAAATTCCAACGGTTGGCTTAAATGAAGATCAATGCCCAACGACCACTAGCGGTTTCAATGCTGAAAACTTAGTGATGATTAATAGTGTTGTTGTGATTGATGATGATCCGAATTCATCTGCCTCTTTATCACCAAAAGAAAATACGCTTATTGACGAAGATAATTCATCCGATAATGGCGGTGGTAGTTCAGGTGGTAGTCTTGCGTGGATGCTATCTTTATTAGCCCTTGCAGGCTTTAGTCGTCGTAAATAATTCCAACCAACAAAGTTAATAAGGCGCTAAAAAGCGCCTTTTTTCTTTGTATCACTAAGTACTAAAAGATTCTTACTAAAACCAGCACCCACATTATTAGCATAATGAAGCTACTGACAACGAAACTATAATAGCGCGCCTTCAAGGTATTTGAAGTTAAGTGAATTACGCTATGAATAATTCTTAATGCTACATAAACCCACGCAAGGGCAACAAAAACAGTACCCACCGCATTGACCTGTAGAGCTGTTAAACAGCCGATAAAAAACAGCACGGGCATTTCGAATTGATTGATAAAATTGCGATCTGCAACACGCACATCAGTGCCTGCTTTTTCTAAATCCATTGTTAAGAAATCTTTCATCTCAATGGTTTTTTGTTTTGCCGCACGAAAGCGGCGTTTACCCATAATGTACATCACAATGAACGTCAGTAAGACCTGAGTGAACATTGCTACAATTAGCCACTTTTCCATAGCTCATCCTTTGTTATAGTTATTGCTATTAATCTTAACCGTAAGTACTGCATTTTCACAATGTGTTACAAAGTTTTGCTGTAACTTAGCTCAAAAGCATTGAATTGCGGCGATCTAAAACACATGATAAATAAAAATTTATTCAATTTCTAATGGATACTAAATAATGAAAAAAATAATGGGACTCAGTGCAATCGCTTTTGCAGTGTTAGCAGGTTGTTCTTCTACTTCTACCACAGCGCCTCCTGCTGCTAATACTAACCTTATTCCTGACTCGTTAGTCATAAGTCCAAACGATACCCGTGAGTACAAAACATTAAAACTTGATAACGAAATTGATGTGATTTTAATTTCAGACCCAAGCGCTGAAAAATCAGCTGCTGCATTGAGTGTCGGTGTTGGTTTATTGCACGACCCTATGTCGCAACAAGGTATGGCACATTATCTAGAGCATATGCTGTTCCTTGGTACAGACCGTTATCCAGACACCAAAGGTTACAGTGATTTTATGACTAAAAATGGTGGGGCGCATAACGCTTACACCTGGTTAGATATCACAAACTACATGTTCAAAGTGAACAATGATGCTTACGATGAAGCACTTGACCGCTTTGCGGATTTCTTTAAATCACCAAAGCTTTACCCTGAGTACACAGACAAAGAAAAAAATGCGGTAAATGCAGAATGGTCAATGCGCCGTGAAATGGACTTTTTTGGTCAGTTTAAATTGGCACGCCAAATGATGGGCTCACACCCAGCAAACCGCTTTTTAATTGGTAACCTAGAAACTTTAGGGGACAAAGACGGCAGCAATCTACATAAAGAAACCGTTGCTTTTTATAACAAATATTATTCATCGAACATAATGAAAGTGGCGATGATCTCAAATCGTCCACTGGCTGAAATGGAAGCAAAAGCTAAACAGTATTTTGCTGACATTGAAAACAAACACATCGAAAAGCCAACGGTAACTGATAAGTTAGATTTCTCTGTGGCAGGTGGTAAACGTGTTTACTACTCACCGAATGAAGATGTTAAACAGCTACAGTTAGAATTCACTATTGCTGATAACAGTTCACAGTTTGCGGTAAAACCAAACCGTTTTGTTTCGTACCTTTTAAGCAATGAAATGCAAGGCAGCCCGGCACAAATTTTACGTGATAAAGGCTGGGTGTCACGATTATCTGCTTCTGATGCTCCAACTCAATACGGTAACTATGGCAGCTTAACAGTTAATATTGAATTGACTGATGCTGGGATGCAAAACCGCGAAGAAATTGTCGCTATGGTTATGCAATACATTGCGCTTATCAAAGAGCAGGGTGTTGATAGCAAATACTTTAATGAAATTCGTACCTCTCTAAACAATGAATTTCAATTCCTAGAAAAAGGCGATGAGTTTGGTTATGTCAGTAACTTAACTGATAGCATGCAAAAATTCCCTGTGAACAATGCAATTAACGCACCTTATTATTATGCAAAGTTTGATGCAGATGCGGTGCAAAACGTGCTTTCACAATTAAACGAAGATACGCTACGTATTTGGTATATTTCAAAGCAAGAAGAAACAGATTCACAGCTGCATTTTTACGATGGTAAATACCGCATTGAAGATATCAGCGAAGCAGAAGTTGCAAGCTGGAGCAAACCGAGCGAATACGCTTTAGCATTACCAACAGTAAACCGCTTATTACCAGAAAGCTTTGCAATTAAAACGGCGGAGTTTAAACAACAAGCGCATCCTGAACTGGTATTTGATAAGCAAGGTGTAAAAGTTTGGCGCCAAGCAAGTCAGCAATTTGCTGAGCAACCTAAGGGTCTTGTTGAAGTTTACATTAATACACCTGATGCCCTTGTGAATGTTAAATCACAAGTTCTTTATGCCGTGTGGGCTGACCTTTATAACTTACAACAAAGCAAACTAAGCACAGAAGCAGCCGTTGCAGGTATGAGCTTAGGGCTACAACCAAGTAACGGCCTTGTGTTATCACTAAGTGGTTTTACGGATAAACAAGACGTGCTGTTAGCTCAAGCGCTTGAAAATCTAACTTTAGATGTGTCTGAAGAAGGATTTGCCCAAGCAATCGATCGTTTTAAGCGTGATTTACTCAATCAACAAAAGCAGTTCCCGTTCTACCAAGCATTCGGTGAATACTCAAAACTGACTCGTAGTGGTAAATTTGATACCGAAAGCTTAATTGCTGCGGCAGATGCGCTGACTCTTGCTGATTTTGCAGATATTAAGCAATCAACACTTGCTGCCAATGATCTACGCGTATTCACGTTTGGTAACTATAACCAAAATGATGTTGACTCTATTGCGAGTAAACTAACCGCTATTTTACCTAAAGGCCATAAAACGTCTGAGTTTGCTAGAAGCAAAGCTTGGTTACCTCAACCAGGTGAACGCATCGTATTACAAAAAGATATTGATGTAGCGGATGTAGCAATCATTGATATGGTTGTACACCCAACACCTGGCTATAAACAAAAAGCACAGGCGCAAATCTTACAAAGTCACTTTAGAACCGTAGCGTTTGATAAGTTACGTACTGAAGAGCAGCTGGCTTATGCGGTTGGTGCGTTAGCGCGTCCTATCGAAGACTATTCTGCATTGGGTCTATATATTCAAACACCGGTTAAAGGCCCTAAAGAGATGCAAGCGCGTTTTGATGAGTTCAAAAAGCAATACGCTGTTGAGCTTGATAACATGTCAGAAGAAACATTTGTACAACTTAAAAATGCAACGCTTGTGTCTTTAAAAGAGCAGCCTAAAAACTTGAGTGATGAAATGTCACCACTTATTACAGATTGGTATCGTGAGAACTTTAAGTTTGATTCTAAGGAAAAACTTATCGCAGAAGTTGAAAAAGTAACCTTGGCTGATCTTAAAGATTATTACAAGAAAACCATGCTCAACAGTGAGGCACCACGATTAAATATTCAAATGCGTGGTAGTAAGTTTGCGGATAAGCCATTTGCAGATCTTAAAAACCAAACAAAAGTTGAAAACTTAGAGAGTTTTTACAAAGGCATTAAATTCCAAAACTAATTTAATAGCGGATAAACAAAAGCCCAAGCAATTGCTTGGGCTTTTTGATTTATGCGATAAGCAAAAATCCTATAAATGCAGCGCTTGCTGCAAGTAAGGTATAAGGCAGTTGCGTGATAGCATGGCTGACTAAATCACATCCTGAGCCTTGCGCGGCAAGTACCGTGGAGTCAGAGTAGAAGCACGCCTGACTACCAAATGACGACGCCGACAGCAAAGCACCAATCACTAAAGGAATATTGGCATCAATTGCGTAAGCCAGAGGCATTACAATAGGGATAGTTACTGCGAAAATCCCCCAGCTTGAACCTGTTGCAAAAGCAAGTACTGCCATTGCCAAAAACACCACGGCAGGTAAGTACTGGGCCGTCATATAAGGGCTTAATGTATTAATAACATATTGCGGAAGCATTAATTGGTCACACACATCTTTAAATATAAATGCTGCAACCACAGTCCCAATAGCGGGGATCATACTTTTAAAACCATCAAGCATACGCTCAACGAGTTCTGACAATGTCATCAACTTTTGTAACATATAAAAAGGCAAAACAACGGCAAAGGTCGCAAGTAATCCTTTATATACGTCAATGTCAAAGTAAACAGTAAACGCAACAAGTAAAACTATCGGCACTAAAAAGTTATACAGTTTGCCGTTTGAAGCGGCTGTTTCAAAGTTTTCTTCCGCTGCTTTTACTGCGTATTCATCCGCTGTTTGGACATCTGTGTATTGGCTATTTGAGATCTCGATTTGATTATTCATGGCACGTAGTTGTGCTTTTTTCATCGGACCAAAAGCAGGGATGACATTTAAGCTAACCAGTAATACAACAATAACCGCAAACCAAGCATATAACATGTAAGGGATTGCTTGAATGTAGACGGCAATACCTTGACCTTCTTGTGCAACATTATTATCAACTAACAAGCCACCAAAAAATACGGCCCATGTAGAGAGTGGTACCAGCACACAGATAGGCGCAGCTGTTGAGTCAACAACATAAGCGAGCATTTCACGGCTAATTTTAAACTTATCGGTGATACGTTTCATGGTTTCACCGACGGTTAATGCATTTAAGTAATCATCAATAAAAATAATCACACCTAGCACAAATGTCATCACCAACGATGAGCGCTGGCCTTTGGCAAACTTTAACGCTAATTCGGCGAAGGCACTTGCACCCCCGGTTCTTACTAATAAAGCGATTAATGCACCAAATCCACCACAGACTAAAATTAGCCAGGCAATGGTTTCGTCTTGCATTACTTTTAATGAAATATCAGCAAAATTGGCTAACACAGCGGTTGGTCCTAGCATGGCTAAACCAAACAAAGCACCAATTAGTAAAGATAAAATAGGGCGGCGTAAAAATACGGCCAAAACAACCACCAATACTGGCGGCAGTAAACTTAACGCAGAAGGTTCTTGCATTATATTTTTCACACAGTTAAGCAATGCGAGATTGCTTACAGAAATCAGAAGTCTATAGACTCAAGTAACTGCTTTACGCGAACACACTTTTATGGACCCATTAGGGAAAGTGCCTGCGTTGGCTGGCGCCAGACAGTATAGAGGGTATACTGCTTTTGTTTTGCCCAAAACATCGCAAGAAAAATAATCCTGAATATTAATTTAGTCAATAAGAATTTTTATTGCGATGATAATTATTTTACACTCTTCAACTGTATTACTTTTTTAACTTTATTAAGCTAAGGTTTATGGCATTTTCAGATACATACAGACTCAGTAGTCACGCGGTTATCACTAACAACCAAGGGCAAGTGTTATTACTAAAAGCTAATTATGGTCAAAAAAGTTGGGGATTACCTGGCGGGGCTTTAGATAAAGGAGAAACCATTCATCAAGCATTACTACGTGAATGCCAAGAAGAGCTTAATTGTGACGTAGACATCGCTTATTTAAGTGGCGTTTATTATCACACAGCGTTTAACTCTCATGCGTTTATTTTCCGTGCTCATTTGGCTGAAGATGCTGAAATAATGTTGAGCGATGAGCACACAGAGTATAGCTACTTTGATATTGATGAGTTATCTAAAGTACAAAAAGAGCGTGTTCTCGACTGCCTTAATTTTGCCAATGATGTCGTTAGTAAGGTGTTTTAACCTATGTTAGATATATATTTGCGTGCAGGGCAGCCAGATGATGCTACGTTTATTGTTGAGCTTTTAAATCAAGCAACATTCTTAGAGCATATTGGTAATAAAAACATTAATACGCCTGCACAAGCTGAGCATTATATTCAACAAACGTTTATAAATAGCCACCAGCAATTTGGTTTTGGTAGCTACATTGTTTGTTTAGCTAATGGTATACCGGTTGGAATGGTAGGGCTCTTTCAGCGCGATGCGTTAGCTATCCCCGATTTAGGATTTGCCTTGTTAGCTAAATATGAAGGCAAGGGTATTATTACAGCTGCTGCTCGGTTATTGATGGCAAAAAAACACGTATTAGAGCTTGGTGTGCTTGCTGCAATAACCTCGCAAACAAATATTGGCTCACAGAAGGTGTTACAGAAACTTGGTTTTGAGTTTATAGGCGATGTCATCATTAACGATGACAATCAGCCTCTAAAACTCTTATTAAAGAGCAAGCTTTGATACTTCGTTTGCAACCTGTTTGTTTACCTTTAGCCACGTTGACTCAAGTGTTGCGACAAGCCCTTCGTAATCACTGTCTTGAAGTGGTGTAAGCTCATTAAAATAATTGACCGCCTTTAACTTTCGGCCAGATTCAGGGTTTGTATAGTACAAACGCCAAAGCCCTGCAATGTTGGCATTACCTTGTTCATCGCCATTAAAGTGATGTAGCTCATATTCTAATTCATAGAAACTTTGCTGATCTAAATCGGTGATCACTGGCAAGCCTTTTATTACCATCCAATTTTCAAGTTCAGTGTAAAGTTGTTGATGGGCACTGGCGGTTAACATTAAATCAGGTGATTCGCTCCATAAATGGTAGTTAGCAGCATTGACTCTGTTGTTTTCGAGAACCATCGCAATGCCACGATTATTAAGCGCACCACGTAACTGTACGGTGTTAATTCTGAGCTGAGCTTGCGTATTCTCAGCTAAGCGCTGCATTGCAACAATTGGCTGCGAAAATTGATAATACTCAATGGTTGAGAATGACGTTTGACTGCAGGCCGAAAGTAACAGCACTGATGCCACTGAAGCACAGAGTTTATAGTTCATTATTGTTTCCTCGGCGTTGGGTCTGCTGGTAGCTCTTTATCAAAGATCAACATATTAGGTTGCTGGTTTAAACCTCGAGTGAATGGCTGTAGCTCTTCACTTAAACGTTTAAATTCAGATAAAGTCGTTTGCAACTGCTGGTGGAATGTTGAACCTTGCTCGTAACTTGCCATGGTTTTTTCAAATTGTTTCATGGTTTTATCGAACTGTTGCATGCTCTTAGTCATTTCTGCAAAGTTGCGATTTATATCACCCGGTAAGTCTTGCGTATCTTGTTTATTTAGTAGCTCTCTCATGTCATGAGCAAGCGCTTGGTACTCGGCAAAGGTGGTCTGCATTTGCGCTAAGCTATCTTCAATTTTAAGATTATTCACTTTATTTAATACATCAGAGACTTGGTCTGCTATGACCGTAATACCGCTTGATACGCTGGGGAATACAGTGTAATCGGCAATTGTTTTTAATTCGGCTGGTTCGGCGTTATCGTATATATCTAAGTCAACGTACACGGCACCCGTGAGTAAATTACCTGGCTTTAAAGACGCTCGCAGGCCATTTTTGATCCAACCATCTAAACTTGAATGCCAAAACTCGCGTGCTGCTGTACTGTCATGATACAGGCGCCCATATTCAATTTTTATCAGGGCTGGTACTGCGGTGTTATCGGTTCTAAAATGTGCAGGTTTGCCATCTATAATGACACTTGCAGGTGCTTCAACCACACTACCGATACGCATACCTCGGTATTCGACAGGTGCGCCAGTGCGTAAGCCGCGAATTGATTGCTCAAAGTCGATTAAGTAGTAGTCAAAATCATAAAAGCGTTCTTCTAAAGCGGCTTTGTAGCTGTTACTTAAAGAAAAACTATGGCCGTTACTGGCCACTTCACCGGGCGTTTGTTGTTCTGGAATGCCGACTGAAATACCACCTTTAAGCAATTTACTTAATGAGCCTGTGTTAACATTAATACCATCTGCAGAGAGGTCAATTTCGATCCCTGAGTTCACCCAGAAAATAGAGTTTAAGGTGATCAAGTTTTGATAGGGTTCATTGATAAAAATGCCATATTTCATCGCTTGATTCTTCCAATCAAACGTGGCGGTTTCTATTTGACCTATTTTGTAATCTTTAAAGTAAATACCGGTACTCACATCAAGTACTTCTGCGTTATAGCTTAACAGGGTAAAACGGCCACCTTTTACATCTTTACCAATTAAAGCCGGTTCATCTTGTAGCTCAAATTTTTCGGCTAGCTTTTTACTTTCACCCGGTGCAAATTCTAAATACACACCAGAGAGTAGGGTACTCATGCCGCTAATTCCGGTGTCATCAATCCGTGGTTTTACAACCCAAATTTTCGCATCATCAGTGAGTAAGTCATCATAATGTTTATCGATTTGCGCCCGTGCGATGACACTATTTTGTTTGTCTGATAAACGAACATGGTCGATTTGGCCAATCTTTACACTACGTACCTTTATTTCTGTTTTACCAGCCACAATACCTTCTGCATGAGGCATTTTGATAAAGATGGTAGTGCCTTTATTTGCTTGATACTGGTACAACATCCATGCGCCAATTAATAAGGCAATAACGGGTATGATCCAGATTGCCGATATATTTGGCGCTGTTTTTATTTTAGCGGTTTCGCTCATGCCAAGGTCTCTTGTTTCGCAGTACTTAAGTTATCTGGGTTATCCCACAATAAACGGGGATCAAACGCATGGGCTGCCAACATTTGGCATATAACCATGGTCGTAAAAAATATTGTGCCAATGCCAGGTGTCACTGACATTAGGTTTCCTAGTTGTACTAAGGCTACTAGAATCGCCACAACAAATACATCGATCATCGACCATTTGCCAATAAATTCAGTCAATTGGTAGATGCGTGTATAGCTTTTAGTTTGTCTGTTTGCTGGTCGCATCACCATAAAGCATAAAAAACTTAATATGAGTGCTTTGGCGAGGGGAACAACCACACTCGCTAAAAAGATGATCATTGCGATAGGGTACGAACCACTATTCCATAAAATCATCACGCCACCAATAATCGTCGATGGCGTTTCATCGCCAAGGCTCGTGGTATACATAATAGGATAGACATTGGCAGGGATATAACAGGCCACTGAGGTTAATAACCATGCTGCTGCTTTTTGCACACTAAAAGGGTTACGACTGTAAGTTTTAGAGTCACAGCGTGAACAGATTTCGGTTGCACACAGTTGCCCACAAACATGACATGCTCGTAAACCTTGGTCAATGGCCCGTGTGTTAGGCTTTGTTTGCTCAATATATTCTGGTTCTTTTAATTGTTGCCATAAGGTGTGCTTATTTAATTTTGCTGTGGCTGCTACATAACAAATAACAAAAGCGCTATAGGCCCAAAAGCTTACACCAAATTCAATATCAGCCATCGACATGATTTTAACCATACTGACCATCACGCCAATTAAAAAAATCTCTGACATGATCCAAGGTTCTAATGCAAAGGTGGTTTTTAACAGCCTTTTTCCCCATTGATACGGCAGCGCTTTTAGTAAGCCTAAATGCAAAGGAATTATGAGTATTAATAAAAGTAGGGGCAGACCAATAATACTGGTGTCTATGAACAAACCTAAAAAGTCATTGTCGTAATTAAAGAGAATTCGTGCGGCATCGGGTAAGGTGATTGTTTGAGTAATGCCACTACTGGTAAAAGACAGGAATGGATAAAACATACTACTGAGTAGCATAACAATAGCACTTAAACTCAGTGCGACCACCATACTATCTTGGTTAGCTTGCGATGCCGAAAGCTTTGTATTGCAATGTGGGCATATTGCCACTTGTTTTGCACTTAGATGTGGGATCTCAATAACTAGATCGCAGCTAGGACAGGCTGTTTGCAAACTTAGGGTCTCTTAAACAAGAACTTAGTTAAGTTTGCATCAAATAGTGTGTAAATACAAATGCACCTTTGTTTAATATAAGCTAATATTTGTACAAAGCGATTACGCTTTTTAATACATTTAATTCTTTAAGGTGAGCAGTGAAGCAATTATTTATCCTTTTAATGTTGTTTGTTAGTGTTAAAGGTGAGTGTTTATCTGAGCCAAATACGCAAAAACCGATTGTTGTTGCTGCAAGCGCCTCTTTGCCTCCTTATGTTATTCAAGACACTAACAGTGGTATTCAACTTGAAATATTGAAAGCTGCTTTTAAATCGCAAGGCATTTCTAATATCGATATCCATTACATGTCTAATAAGCGTGCTGAGCAGCAGCTTATGCAGGGCAAGGTTGATATTGCATTAAATTTTCCACCCGTACTCACGCCGCATGTTTATAAAAGCGACGAATTACTGAGCTACCAAAATGTGGCGGTTAGCCTTGCCAATAAAGAGCTGAAAATTAATAGTATTTATGATTTAGCTGGTAAAAGCGTGCTTGCCTTTCAAAATGCCACTAATTTTATCGAGGCACCTTTTAAATCGGTTACCAATATTTTGCGTTCTTACGAAGAAGTGGTAAATCAAGAAGCGCAAGTTGATCACCTTATGAAGGGCTGGGTCGATGTCATCATCTTGGAGCGCCGAGTGTTTTTATATTATTTAGAAAAATATAAACAAAGCGCTGAGGTTAAACCTTTTATTGTGCATGCAATTTTTAAAGAAGCACCAAGACCTGCGTTTTTTTACAGTAAAACGTTAAAAAACACGTTTAATTTGGGTCTTGGTGAGATCATAGAATCAGGCGAATACCAAGCAATTATTCGCCTTGATGGTACTGAGTACGCTCAGCTTTCAGAGCCTGAGTTACGCGAATAACGCAACAGTTTGGCGGCTAAGCGCAATCAGCTTACCATCTTCACTCCAAATGCAGCCATCTTCTAGCCCATAGCCATCCTTACTATGGTGTGTAATAGCTTCGTAGCCAATCCAAGCATCATGGTTGATCGCTGGCTCTTCTACAAATTCTATATACCACGACATACTGCTTGCTGGAGCTGGTTGTTTATACATTTGTAACAGGGTGGGTGGCCATGCATCTGTTAGGGCAATGATATGCGCTTCACTCATTTGCTCTGGTGCATGTTTGAATTTCATCCAACCACCTAAATGTGATGTGTCAGCGCCAGAGAATGGCATATTGCCGTCTTGTAAGCATAACGCCACATGTTGAAAAAATGCCGGCATTACACCTTCTTTATAAGGTAGTGTGAAACGCTCATCAACCGGTTTTAGCTGCATGGTTTTAGTAACATCTACACGTACACTTGATTGGCGCTCAGCCCCAAAGCACGCTTGGGTGATAACACAGACATCGCCATTTTGAATTACTTTAGCGAGTACCTGTGCACTGTTTTTTCCTTCACGTAAGACTTCAACGTCGATTGTAAAATCACAGTCAGCGATTAATGGCCCAACAAAGTTAGTGCTTAAAGATAATAAACGGCGAGAGTTATCGATATGCTGACGAATAGCTTGATACAGTAAAGCGGCTGATAAACCACCAAAGGCAGTACGACCCTGACACCAGTTTTCTGGAAACTGCATTACTTTAGTTTTATCTTTGCCAAGTTCAGCTGCCATGGCGAGTAATTGATCAAAATGCATAATTTTCCTTAACATTTATAATTATGTTGTTTGTTATAGCATAGCTAAAGTCATCAGACCAGTTCGTTTATCCTGCAAGCAGGCTGAGAAAACAGCCTTTATTGAAGAAAAAATGCCCATTTGGAAAATATTTCAAAAAAAAGTAAATTTTTTTCATTTTTACAGTTGAATTCAGTTTCCTGCACCCCTATCTACTAGTCATCGAACGTTTTAACGAATTCTGAAGTTGGAGAAGATTCATGGGTAAAATTATTGGAATCGATTTAGGTACTACTAACTCGTGTGTAGCAGTACTAGACGGTGATAAAGCACGCGTTATCGAGAACGCGGAAGGCGATCGCACAACACCATCGATCATTGCATATACGCAAGACGGTGAAACACTAGTTGGTCAACCAGCAAAACGCCAAGCGGTAACTAACCCAACTAATACATTATTTGCAATCAAGCGTCTAATTGGTCGTCGTTTTGAAGACGAAGAAGTACAACGCGATATCGGTATCATGCCTTTCAAAATTGTAAAAGCTGATAACGGTGATGCATGGGTTGAAGCACGTGGCGAAAAACGTGCGGCACCACAAATTTCAGCAGAAGTGCTGAAAAAAATGAAAAAAACAGCAGAAGACTTCCTAGGTGAGCCTGTAACAGAAGCAGTAATCACAGTACCTGCATACTTCAATGACTCACAACGTCAAGCAACTAAAGATGCTGGTCGTATCGCTGGTCTTGAAGTTAAACGTATCATCAATGAGCCAACAGCCGCTGCACTTGCATACGGCATGGACAAAAATAAAGGTGAAAACGTTGTTGCAGTATACGACTTAGGTGGTGGTACTTTCGATATCTCAATCATCGAAATTGACGAAGTTGAAGGCGAGCACACGTTTGAAGTTCTTGCTACTAACGGTGACACTCACCTAGGTGGTGAAGACTTTGATAACCGCGTTATCAATTACTTAGTTGAAGAGTTCAAGAAAGACCAAGGTATTGACCTTAAAAATGACCCGCTTGCAATGCAACGTGTTAAAGAAGCTGCTGAAAAAGCGAAGATTGAACTTTCTTCTGCACAGCAAACAGAAGTTAACTTACCGTACGTGACTGCTGACGCAACTGGTCCTAAGCACATGAACGTTAAAGTTACTCGTGCAAAACTTGAGTCACTTGTTGAAGACTTAGTCACTAAGTCAATCGAGCCGCTTAAGCGTGCACTAGCTGATGCTGATTTATCAGTAAGCGACGTAAATGACATCATCCTTGTTGGTGGTCAAACACGTATGCCTTTAGTACAAAAAACAGTTGCTGAGTTCTTTGGTAAAGAGCCACGTAAAGATGTTAACCCTGATGAAGCTGTTGCTGTAGGTGCTGCGATTCAAGGTGGTGTACTAGCTGGTGACGTTAAAGACGTACTACTACTTGACGTATCTCCGTTATCACTAGGTATCGAGACTATGGGTCAAGTAATGACAGCATTAATTGAGAAAAACACAACGATTCCTACTAAGAAATCACAAGTTTTCTCAACAGCTGAAGACAATCAATCAGCGGTAACGATTCACGTACTACAAGGTGAGCGTAAGCGTGCAAGCGACAATAAATCTCTAGGTCAATTTAACCTAGAAGGTATTCGCCCAGCACAACGTGGTACACCTCAAATCGAAGTAACATTCGACGTAGATGCAGACGGTATCTTACATGTATCTGCTAAAGACAAAGATACAGGTAAAGAGCAGAAGATCACAATCCAAGCTTCTTCAGGTCTAAGCGATGAAGAAGTAGAAAAAATGGTACGTGATGCTGAAGCGCACGCTGAAGAAGATAAAAAATTCGAAGAGCTAGTAGCGACTCGTAACCAAGCTGATGCAATGGTTCATGGTACACGTAAGCAAATCGAAGAAGCGGGTGATGCATTACCGGCAGAAGATAAAGAAGCAATCGAAGCTGCGCTTACTGAGCTAGAAGCGGCGATTAAAGGTGATAACAAAGAAGAGATTGAAGCGAAAACTCAAGCTCTTGCTGAAAAATCACAAAAGCTAATGGAAATTGCGCAAGCTAAAGCACAACAACAAGGTGGTGCGGATGCAGGTGCACAGCAATCTTCTGCAAAACAAGACGACGATGTTGTTGATGCAGAGTTCGAAGAAGTGAAAGACGACAAGTAATTGCTTGTTTCGCTTCTGCCTAACGCAATAATGGCTGCTTTGTTTAGCCAATTAAGTTAGGATGAAATGATTGAGGCGCGCCAGCGATTTCGCTTGACGCGCCTTTTGCATGTATATAAACGGTAAAGTCGTTCGACTTACCTTACGCAGTGTAACTGCAGTAAAAAGAGTAGTGTGATAGATATGTCAAAAAGCGATTATTATGAAGTTCTCGGCGTGAGCAAAGATGCCAGCGAACGAGACATAAAAAAAGCGTATAAGCGCTTAGCGATGAAATATCATCCAGACCGTACCGCAGGCGATAAAGAGCTTGAAGCTAAATTCAAGGAAGTAAAAGAAGCCTACGAAGTATTAACTGATTCACAAAAACGTCAAATGTATGATCAATACGGTCATGCAGCCTTTGAACAAGGCGGTGGTGGTCACGGCGGCGGCTTCGGCGGCGGTCATGGTGACTTTGGCGATATTTTCGGTGATGTGTTTGGAGATATCTTTGGTGGCGGTGGTCGTCGTCAATCGCGCCAACAACGTGGTTCAGACCTTCGTTATAACATGGACTTAAGCCTTGAAGAAGCTGTTCGTGGTAAAGAAGTTGAAATCAAAGTACCAACGTGGGTTAGCTGTAAACCATGTGACGGTAGTGGTGCAAAAGCAGGCTCTAAACCAAAAACGTGTACAACCTGTCATGGTGCGGGTCAAGTACAAATGCGCCAAGGTTTCTTCGCTGTACAACAAACATGTCCTACGTGTCAGGGCACGGGTCAAATCATTTCTGATCCATGTGATAGCTGTCACGGTCAAGGTCGCGTAGAAAAAACCAAAACCTTATCGGTTAAGATCCCTGCAGGTGTTGATACAGGTGACCGTATTCGCTTATCTGGTGAAGGTGAGGCGGGTATGCATGGTGCACCAGCTGGTGACTTATACGTTCAGGTTTCTGTTCGTGAACACCCGATTTTCCAACGTGATGGCAATAACTTGTATTGTGAAGTACCAATTAGCTTTACAACAGCTGCACTGGGTGGCGAAATTGAAGTGCCGACCCTCGATGGCCGTGCAAAACTGAAGATCCCAGCAGAAAGCCAAACGGGCAAAATGTTCCGTATGCGTGGCAAAGGCGTTAAGTCTGTACGCAGTGGCGCTCAAGGTGACTTGATCTGTAAAGTGGTTATTGAAACGCCAGTGAATTTAAATGACCGTCAACGTGAATTGCTTGAAGAGCTTGAGCAAAGCATGGGTAAAGATGGCTCAAAAAACCGTCCAAAGGAAAAAGGTTTCTTTGACGGTGTGAAGAAATTCTTCGATGACCTAACTAAGTAACTCCTATTTAGTAACTTAGTTAGACAGTAAAAAGGCGCTAATAAGCGCCTTTTTTTATTTCGAATTAGTTATCTTAGTGATCTAAGAATAAGTAGTTTTGCCAACTTTTCATTCTGATTAACACTTTACGCATCACTGATACGTGTTCGAAGTGTTCTGAATAAACTGCAACTTCTGTGCTTGTTCCTTGTGGTAGATGATATTCACTCATGTCATCAGTGATTTTTAAGGTAACAATAGCGCGGCCTTGTCGTGCGAAAAACTCACTGCCCATTAGTGTGCCTTGCGCTTGTACTTGCCCTTCACCAATAGCGGGTAACACATCGATTACTTCACCTGCAAAAGTTTTACCTGGAATAGCTTTAAAGATAAAGTCTGCTTTGTAGCCTGGTTCGAGTCTTAATAACGAATTTTGTCGAAATGCAGCTACGTAGACGGTGTCTTCTTTGTGTACAAAGGTCATCACCGGACGAAGTGGCATGGGTACAGCAATCATGCCTGGGCGCAATGTTAGTTGTGTAACATAGCCATCGGTAGGGGCATACACACTGGTGCTGTCTAAGTTAAACTGAGCTTGCTCTAAATTCGCGCGAGCAGCGGCAATTTTAGTTTGTTCGCCGTTAATTTCTGACTCAAATGCAAGTTTTTGGCGTAACTCTTCGGCTTGTGCCGCCTCATAACTTGCCTTTGCAGCTAAGTAGACCCCTAATTTATTATCAACTTGGCCTTTTGAGTAGGCTCCGCTTTTTGCGCCTTTTTCATAGCGTTCGTATTCTTTCTTACTGCGGTCATGTTCTGCTTTAGCCATCAGCGCGCTGGCTTGCGCTGATTTATAGGCTGCTTCTAACCCGAGTACTGATTGTTTGGCATCTTGCAAAGCCGCAATTGCTTGATTTAGCTTTGCTCGGTATAAGGTGTCGTCTAGGCGAAACAGTAAGTCACCTTTTTTAACTGGCTGATTTGGCTTTACTGCGACTTCTTCAACTGTGCCACGCACATTTGGCACTATTGGCGTCGTAACATAGACACTGCTTGCCATATTTGAATGTGGGTGATTGTAGTTCATTAATAGAATTAAAGCGCCTATCAGCACTACACCACCGAGTACCGCGGTAGGTACTGTCCATTTATTAAGTGGGATTTTAAAAACTTTGAAAATACCAATGCACAATGCGGTATAAGTGAGTATTAATAACAAATCCATAGTTTATTTCTCTTTATTATTCGATTGAGCATTTACTTGTGCTTGTAGTGCTGCAACGGTGGCTGTTAGGCTTGCCACTTTTTCAGCTAAGTCTTCTTGTTCCTTTTGAATCTGGTTAAAACCCCAGCCTCGGTCATCACGCCATAATGTCGCCCAAACCCATAAAAATGGCCACAGCACGTGTAGGGTAAATAGGCTGACCCAGCCGGCATAATGAATGGCATCTTGATGAGGGTGATTACGTTTTTTGGCAATTTCGTAGGGAATATCGTGAATGGCAATAACACCATAAAATATTACTACCGTTACAAACACTAGCATGACCAGCGCAAAGTAGTCTAAAAACATGTACTTTCCTTTGTTTAACTTATAATCAATTTAATAATACGTGAAATTTCCCTAATTCCTAGTCGGTATTTTCAGATTTAGTTCAGTACAACGTAGTAGTCGGTATCAGCAAGGCAACGACATAAAGTCACATCCTCTGAAAAAGTTGTGTTTTGTATTCGGCCTTTTTCTAAGCCAAGCGTATGGCATTTGCTTTGACAATCCATATAGGCATTCCATGCGAGGTATTCGTTACACACAAAATTAACCGCATACAACATCATTGTTATGATACATATTTGTTTGAGTAGATAGAGCCCGGTTCGTCTAGACATGTTTATTACTCTGCCCAGTATTCATAATTTAAGTTTAGTTCAATTAGTTTAATTAAGTGTGCTTTGCTTGTGCATTTGTATTGCCTTGTGCTCCTTGTTCACGCTATGTTTTATAAAGTTACTGCTAATGAATCAGTTATGAGAAGTTTAATGACGCCAGCTATTAATTTATTAAAAAAGAAAGGTATTCGTTTCGATGTGCTCAGCTATCAGCACGATCCCTTGCATCAACAGTTCGGTCTTGAGGCTGTTGAGAAATTGAATCTTCCTGCTGAACAAGTATTTAAAACCTTAGTACTTGAAGATGCTGACCACCAGCTCTTAGTTGCTATTGTGCCAGTTAGCCAGCAAGTTAACCTTAAAATGCTAGCAAAAGCGGCAAAGGTTAAAAAAGTACAGATGGCCCCACAACAAAAAGTCGAAAATACCACAGGTTATATTTTAGGGGGAGTGAGCCCGCTAGGTCAGAAAAAGCGCCTTACTACCTATGTACATCATTCTGCAGATAGCTTTGATGTTATGTATGTTTCAGCAGGTAAACGTGGCTTGGAGATTGCGTTGGCACCTAAGGATTTATGTAGTTTATTAAATGCTAGTTTGGCAGACTTTTAACAATGTATTTTCGGTAGGTTATGCCAACGGGTTGTGTAATGAGGCGATAAATATTCGCGTTTCATGTGCCAACGGGTTGTAGGAGTTTCGCTGGCTATGGCAAGGGTACCCACGCCATAACGAGCATTGATGCTATCAAGACACGTCATCAGTTTAGGGTTATCGATAGGCGCTTGAAATAGATCAGGTTGCTGAAACATTTGGCTTGATAACTCTAGGGCACCTACACCACATTTATAAAATCGGACCCCTGGTTTATAGAGATGATCAAATACCTCGCTGATAGCATTGGCAAACACGCAACTATCGGCGGTGGCGACACTAAACTCATAAATATAGGACTTTTTATAATAGCCATCTTGGTGAGGAGAGCTGGCCACAAACATTAATAAGCGTTGAGTGTGTGAGCCTTGCGCACGTAGTTTTCTTGCTACAATGACACAATGATTGATCAGTGCCGTTTTCAGCGCGGTGGCGTCAGTGATACGCTCTCCAAAACTACGGGTCGAAAAAATCTCTTTTTTGTCTTGGCGTACTTCATCCCAGGCTAAACAGCTTTTACCGCGTAACTCGTTCACTGTGCGCTCTAATACAATGCTAAATAGGCGTTTCATTTTTCGTGGGTCTTGCTCGGCTAAATCAAAGGCTGTATTAATATTCATTGCTTTGAGTTTTTTAGCTAAGCGTCGACCAACGCCCCAAACATCTTGTATGTCCATGGCTTTTAAAATGGCTACCCGTGAAGGTTCTGAGTCAATCACTGCAACGCCATCAAAGCCGGGGAGTTTTTTCGCTGCATGATTGGCGGCTTTGGCTAGGGTTGCTGTTGGGCCAAATCCAACCCCAACAGGCAGCTTTGTTTCGCGCCATACGGTACGGCGAATATCATGGCCATAACCATGCCAGTCGTGAATAAGCTTGTTGAAACCAGTAAAGTTTAAAAATGATTCATCAATAGAGTATATGTGCTGATTATCGCAAAAGCGGCCAATTACATTCATCATTCGCTCGCTTAAATCCGCATACAGCTCATAGTTAGATGAGCGGATCACCACTTGGTTATCTTCGAGTATTTTCTTTACTTGAAAATAAGGCTGAAATTTTGGAATAGCCAGCTTTCGTGCAATAGGGCACACAGCACAAATACAGCCATCGTTGTTGGTGAGAACCACAACCGGTTTACTACGAATAGCCGGATCAAATACTTTTTCGGCGCTGGCATAAAAGGCCACTGCATCGACTAAGGCGTACATGCTAACAGCTCTTTACTACTGCGATGTAAGCGAATTGAGCGAGTGACCACGCCTTCTAATTGAAATTCATCCGATTGGCGTAGTTGCACTGCAGGGTATTTAGGCGAGGCTGATAATAGCTGGGCATTGTGTTTATCTAATAGCTTACAAACAAATAAACCATTTAGATTCGCGACAATGACATCGCCATTTTTAACATCTTCGGCGCGATCAACCAGTAATAAGTCACCATCAAAAATCCCCACACCTTGCATTGATTCGCCAGAAGCAATACCAATAAATGTTGCATCAGGGTGTTTAATCAATAGTTGATCTAATGATAAGCCTAGCTCTTTGTATTGTGCTGCCGGTGATTCAAAACCACATACGCCAGCTTCGATATAAATAGGAATAACACGCATAACAAAACCACTATACTGTACGTTTGTACAGTATAGTGGTTTGTGGTTATCTTGCCAATAAGATCACGGCGTGTTGTGATTAATATTTTCGATCATGGTTGTGGCAATAGCGATAAAATCACGTACTTGCTGATCCGTTAAACCGTGGCAAAGTTTGGCATCAACCTCTTGCTCTGCAACTTCTAAACGCGAGAACAGGGCGTTACCTTGATCAGTAAAGGATAAAATTAAACAGCGTTTGTCATTTTCGTCGGCACATTTAGAAACCAGTTCAAGCTTTATAAGCTCTTTTACTAAGCGTGCTATTTGTGCTTTATCACGACCGGTTTTGGTAACAATATCATTAGCGGTACAGTGCTGTGTTTCGGCAATGATATGTAAACAGCGTACATGCAGCGCATTAAGACCAAGCTCGTTGGCGTTAATGGCTTCGCGTACAGTGACACGGTAACTTTGTGCCAGTGTAAATAAAGCAGAAGAAAGTGAGGTTTGTGGCATGGTTCACCTAAGTTCAGTTGGTGGAGTTAGTTGACAAAGTCAATCAAAAGCGTATAGTTGACTATATCAACTATTGGGGCGTTGTGCAATTTAACCAGCTAGGAGAGAAAGATGGCTAGAAAAGTTCGTCGTGCAAACGTATTAAGTACTACACGTATTTCCCCGCATCTACAAAGAATTGTTGTTGGCTCAGAGGAGTTTGCCGATTTTCCACAAGATGCAAAAGGTGCGTACGTAAAGGTATTACTCCCGCATGCCGGTGAATCTAAGGTTGAACTTGATTTACACGCTGAGCATCCTGCATTAATGCGCTCTTACACTATTCGTGATATCAACCCCGTTAACGGTGCAATTACTCTTGACTTTGTGGTTAACCAACATCAAGGCGTGGCAACCAACTGGGCACAAAATGCGTGTGTAGGCGACGAGGTAGGTATAGCAGGCCCGGGCCCTAAAAAACTCACTGATTTTACGCAAACACATTATTTAATGCTGGCAGATTTAACCTCTGTCAATGCAATCAATGGCTACTTACAAGCCCTGCCACAAGATGCCACTGTCGATGTCATTATTCATGTTGCTGATAAAGCCGACATCATTGAGCTTGAGCAAATTGAAGCACACAGCCAACATAGTGTTGAATGGCTAGTTACAGATGAGCCAGAAACAGAGCTACTCGACCAAGTAACACGCTTATGTGCTGGCTATAACACGCAACCTATGGTGTTTATGGCACTAGAAGCAAACTTGGTAAAAGCAATTCGCCGTTTAGTAACAAGCAGTTTTGCGATTGACCATGAACACATTGTTGCATCGGCCTATTGGAAGCGTGGTATTGATGCCGATGGCCTAAAGGTGGAAAAACAGCAACAAAGCCGTGCCTAATTAGCATTTGAAAAAATGCCATTCGCTCTCATTAACTAATTATAAAGAGTTAAATTTTGGAGAGCGAATGTCAGACCTTACCAATACACCTTTTTCATTGCTTGAATTGAGCCCAATGAAAGAGCACGAAACCGTTTCGCAAACACTAGCAAATAGCGTTACCTATGCACAAACAGCCGACAAACTGGGTTTTAATCGGTTTTGGATGGCAGAGCATCATAATATGCGCGGTATCGTGTGTGCCGCAACTTCTGTACTGATAGGCCACATCGCAGGCAAAACCCAGAATATCCGCGTAGGTGCAGGTGGGGTGATGTTACCTAACCACCCACCGCTGGTGGTTGCTGAGCAATTTGGCACCCTAGAGAGTTTATACCCCGGTCGCATTGATTTAGGTCTAGGCCGTGCCCCAGGTAGTGATCCAATTACCAGCCGTGCTTTACGCCGTGACGAACAACGCGCTGAGCACTTCAATGATGAGGTAACTGAGCTGCAAGCTTTACTTGGCCCAAATAAGGGTGACTCTCCAGTACGCGCAATTCCAGGTGAAGATACAAATGTACCAATCTGGTTACTGGGCTCAAGCCTTTATAGTGCTGGGCTTGCTGCTAAAAAAGGTTTGCCATATGCATTTGCTGGCCATTTTGCGCCACGTTTTGTTGAAGATGCCATTGCATTGTATCGCAGAGAATTTCAGCCATCTGAGGTATTAGATAAGCCATACGTCATGCTTGGTTTACCTGTTGTTGCCGCTGATACCGACGAACAAGCACAGTTTTTAGCAACCACAGCGAAACAACGTATCTTAGCACTTATGCGCGGCAAGCCACTTTGGCTTAAAGAGCCTGTTGCAACAATGGAAGGGTTGTGGACAGCGCAAGAAAAAATGCAAGTAGAAAGCTTTTTAGGGCTTTCAGTTGTGGGCGGTCAAGCGAGCGTTAAGCATAAGCTGAGTATGATTAAACAAACGCTACAGGTTGATGAGTTTATTTTTACAAATGACCTGTATGAATTGAGTGACAGACAACATGCGCTGGAAATATTAGCAAGCATCATGCACTAATACGGTTTAGCAAATAGTAAATGCGTGTAATGAGTTTTTATGCGCATTGCTTAAGCCCTGACACTCATTTATTAAACGGTTTTATAGATTAAATCAATTTATATAATCCGTTTTAAGGATTGAATTTAACTTTATACAATAGATTTATTAACCATTACCCTAGGAAGGTGCACCGTGAAATCTCAAACAATTGCCGCAGTAGAACCACAAACAAAAACAGCATTAATCGCTGAGGGTGGTGGGCAACGAGGGATTTTTACCGCAGGTGTACTCGATGCGTGGTTAGAAAATAATTACGATCCATTCGATTTATTCATTGGCACGTCGGCAGGCTCACAAAACTTAACAAGTTATTTAGCGCGTCAAAAAGGCTATGCAAAACGTCTGATCAGAGGGCTTTCGCGGCATAAACGTTTTTTTCAACTTGGCCGCGGGCTGTTTGGTAAAAGCATTGTCGATCTTGATTGGTATTTTGATAAAACCAAAGAAGTAAATCGCGCTTTAGATTTTAAAACAGCAACACAAAGCCTAGGTAATCGCGAACTGTTGATCACAACCACTAACGCGGCTGATCGTAAGCCCTATTACTTGAGCCCAAATGGTGAAGATACGCAATGGTTGGCTCTGTTAAAAGCATCAAGCGCATTACCGTTTTTATATAAAGATGGCGTTAACTTAACTCCTTGGTTAACAACCAAGGCCGCAAACGATGCCATTATTCAAAGCTCTAATACTGATTTAGTCCATGATATGTATTTAGATGGTGGCCTAGCTGCACCTTTACCCGTGAAAGAAGCCTATAACCGTGGTGCCCGCGATATTGTGGTTATTCGTACTGTTGATGAAAACTTCCAAGTACAATCTGAATGGGTAAATAAGTTAAAGTCACTCGTTTGTGTATCTGGTTATTGCCCTAAAACCATTGATTACTTGGTTCAACACGAACAAGCTTATCAAGATGAATTAGATTTCATTGCAAACCCGCCAAGTGATGCCCGTATCACACAAATTTTTGCAGGTGATAAATTACGCAGTAAGCTGCTGGGTAGTACAGATTCAGATCTTCGCTATGATCACAAATTAGGCTTAGCGGCAGGTCGTGCCTTTTTAGAGCAACAACTGCTAAATTAGTTGGGAGCAGGCTCAGGTAATTAATCCCATTGCCTACTTGAGATATTTGTAAATAGAGTTAAAGTGGTTAGCTATTCACTTTTTGTGATTTTTTATCTATAAGAACAATAAAGGCTTGCCATGTTTAACAGTGCTGTATCGACAATCAATGGTCTTCTTTGGGGAGAAGGCCAAATTCTTATCTATATTCTTCTGTTTGCTGGGATCTGGTTTTCGGTCAGGTTAAAAGCGATTCAATTGGTTAAGTTTCGCCATATGTTTAGCCTATTAAAGTCGAGTAGCAGCACCGATAAAAACTCAATTAGTTCGTTTCAAGCTTTATGTACTGGTCTTTCAGCTCGCGTGGGCACAGGTAACCTTGCAGGGGTTGCCGTTGCAATTTCGTTAGGGGGCAGTGGCGCAATATTTTGGATGTGGGTGATTGCCATTTTGGGCATGGCCACAGGCTTTGCCGAGAGCGTACTTGGGCAAGTTTATAAAGTCAGGGATGCCAATGGCGAGTTTAGGGGCGGGCCTGCTTATTATATTCAGCAAGGGTTAGGCAGCAGAGCGCTTGCGGTGTGTTTTGCCTTTTGTTTATTCCTTGGTTATGGCTTTACGTTCAGTGCCATGCAAACGAATACCATTACCGATGCCCTTAATTACGCATTTGAAATTCCAACTTTGTATTCTGGTATTGTGATCACGATACTGGCTGGCTCTATTATTTTAGGCGGCTTTAAAGCTATTGCCCGCTTTGCTGAACGCATTGTGCCAGTCATGGGCATTTTATTTGTACTTGCCGCTATCATAATTACTTTACTGAATATCGGTAAAGTACCTGCGATGATTGAAGATATTTTACTTTCAGCCTTTGGCTTACAAGAGGCAGGCGCAGGGGCTATGGGCGCAGCAATTAAAAATGGTATTCAGCGAGGGCTTTATTCGAATGAAGCCGGAGCGGGTAGTGTACCCCATGCATCAGGCTGTGCATCGCCAGTACCAAATCACCCAGTCACTCAAGGCTACATTCAAATGCTAGGGGTGTTTTTCGATACTATTGTGTTGTGTAGCTGTACGGCAGTGATTATTTTATTAGCTGATATTGATATTAGCGGCGAAATGGAAGGGATCCGCTTAACTCAATCTGCGATGACAGCACATATGGCGGCTGGTGGCATTTATTTTGTAGCAGCTGCAATTTGTTTATTTGCGTTTACTTCTGTTGTAGCAAATTATGCCTATGCAGAAAGTAACCTACACTTATTTAAACTAGATAATAAACTCGGCCGAGGTATTTATACCTGTTTATATTTATCCATGATGATTTGGGGCGCATCGGCCACCATTAAACAAGTGTGGGATCTTGCAGACATTGCTTTAGGTTTAATGACAGTGGTGAACGTTATCGCTATCATACGCTTAACGCCAACGATCTTATCTGTGACAAAAGACTATCATAGTCAACGTGAAGCAGGACAAGAACCTAGTTTTGATTCTGAAAAAGTGCAGGTTCAAGGTCAAACAGAACAAGGGATTTGGCGCAAATAAGCTAAAACAATAACGAGAAAAGTGACCATGATAGATATTTATGCAGGGCCTAGTGCTGCAAAAGTAATTCAAGAGCAAGGCCTGTCTGCCGATTTGTTTAATACCTTTTTAGGTGCAAGCGGCGGGCCGAAATGGTTTACATTATTTGGTTTAGATAAATATCTATTTGGTGAGTTTTTTAAAGACCGTACCACACCTTTAAACTTATTAGGATCAAGTGCTGGGGCATTTAGAGCTGCCTGTTTTGCACAAAATGACCCTGTTGCTGCAATATCTCGATTAGCAAAGTCTTACTCTGAAACACGTTATTCATCGAATAAAGCAAAACCAGAAGAAATAACAACAAAAGCACGAGAGTTATTAAGCACTGTTTTTGCTGAAAATGGTATTCAAGAAATTATTAACAACCCTATTTTTAAAGCCCACTTTATCGTTGCAAAATCGAATGGCTTTACAGCATCAGAAAACAAAGTGATGCAGTTAATGGGGTTATCTAAAAGCTACTTAGTCAATCGAATGAATAGGCGTTTGTTAAGCAAGCAATACGAGCGTTATGTATTTCAGCCTGCGGATAGTCAGTTATCGTTTTCAGATAACAATACTTTCAATACCCATACTAT
Source organism: Pseudoalteromonas sp. S4492 (assembly GCF_005886115.1). Taxonomy (NCBI): domain Bacteria; kingdom Pseudomonadati; phylum Pseudomonadota; class Gammaproteobacteria; order Alteromonadales; family Pseudoalteromonadaceae; genus Pseudoalteromonas; species Pseudoalteromonas sp. S4492. The sequence goes on along the minus strand of NZ_PNCP01000029.1, from coordinate 4,416 downwards.
TGACCTTAGCGAAGATAATTTAGCTGATGCATTACTTGCTTCAGGTTCTATTCCATTAGTCATGCAAGGCATTAAAAATATCACAGGAACACCACCAGGTATGTATCGTGATGGCGGTATTATCGATTATCACTTTGACCTAAGTATTCATAATGACGGGCTTATTTTATATCCGCATTTTAATAACAGCCCAAAAGCAGGTTGGTTTGATAAGAGTTTAAAACGGGGTATTACCCCAAGTAATTATGATAATGTGGTGATGATCACTCCATCAGCTGACTTTGTTGCTTCATTACCTTTTGGCAAAATCCCCGATCGTAAAGACTTTACTGACCTTGATGCTGATACACGAATTAAATCTTGGCAACAAGTATTCAAAGAAACCGAACGGTTAGCAGAGGCATTTGATGCGGTGTGTACTAATAAGCACACACCGAAAATAAACCTTATCAAATAATATTGCTTTCACTACTTAAACTGATTAATCAAAGATGTTTGCTCAGTTACTTTACTTAGTAACGCTTCGCAAAGTTGCTGTGAGGTATGGCCAAGTTCAGTACACTCATGAGCAAAGTCTTGCGCTGAGGTTAAGTTGGTAGCAATAACCTGGCTTGCTGTGAGTTGTTCATTCATTGCATGCGCTATGATGCTATTGAGCTCGCTTAGTTTGATAGACTGGGCTTTAATATGGTCTAAACTATCGCCGCTTTGATGTGCTAATTCAACACTTTTAGCCGACAAGTTAAGTCCATCGTTCATGGCAATTTGAGCTTGTTTTGAGGCATGTGTCAGTTGATTTAGCACATTATTTATTTCTTCAGTTGATTGCTGTGTACGCGATGCCAATGCTCGAACTTCACCTGCAACAACAGCAAAGCCACGGCCATGGTCACCTGCTCGGGCAGCTTCGATGGCCGCATTTAAAGCAAGTAAATTTGTTTGATCAGCAATGGCATTTATTTCAGATAAAATTGCCACAATGTGCTGGTTACCTTCAATTAAGTTTGCTACTTGGCTACTTGCAGCTTTGAGTTTTTCATCAAGTTCACTGATTGAATTTATCGTTTGCTTGACCGCCAGTGAGCCTTGTTCGGTTGCTTGATTTGACTCTTCAGCAGCCTGATTTGATTGCATTGTGCTCGATGAAAGCTCATTAATTGAGGCCGTCATTTGCTCTGTGGCAACAACAATTTGCGAGACTTCATCAGTTTGTTTATTTAAAAGTTCCGTCACGTTATGGCCTGATTCTGCACACTGTTGGGCGTTATGATTAACGCCCATGGTCACATCATTAACACGACCAACAACCGCTTTTAATTTTGCTTGTTGCATCTCTAAGGCAAGATGTAAAAAGCCAGATTGATCATTGGTACCAGAATACAGATAAGCCATTAAAGGGTTGTCGTAGACTTGTTTTGCTTTAGTAATCAGCGCTAAATATTTTTGACGCCAAAAATACATGACTCCATTGGCTGATGCCAAAAGTAGTACTAGTACACAGTTAAAAATATTGAATTCAGAACTCAAAACGGCAGCCAAACAACCTAAAAAGCTAATGAGCAATAGGGCACTTATGTAAAGAGTGGCATCAAACTTTGTTGCAGTGGCATGAGATTTTTGGTTATTGTTTATTTTTGCGTATTCATCGGTTGCTCTTTGTATAACCTCATCACTTTGCTTAGTTCTTACAGATTGAAACTCAACCGTACGACCATTGCTATCTTTGATTGGTGTTACAAAAGCATTCACCCAATAGTAGTCTCCATTCTTACAACGATTTTTAACAGGCCCCATCCAAGATTGACCATTTTTGAGATGCTGCCATAAATCTGCAAAAGCCAGTTTCGGCATATCAGAGTGACGAACAAGGTTATGAGGTTTACCCACCATTTCGTCTAATGTGTATCCAGCTATTTTACAAAACTCATCATTGGCATAGGTAATATGGCTTTGTAAATCTGTCGTTGAAAGAAGGATGTCAGATTCAGAAAATTTAACTTCGGTATTGGTATTAATTCTATGTTTCACGTCAAAATCACCCAAGTACAGCTTTGCATTCAGATAGTTAAATTAGCGGACTAAATAAACAGGCTGAGAACAAAAAATGAATCAGTGCTAAATTAGCAAAGAATGTTTATAAACAATTTAGCGATTAATCAGTAAAAAAGAACTAGGAAAATTCCGGTTTTATGTTGCAAAAGTTAATATTATTTAACTAAGAAAAGTTAGGTGCCTGAGTTAAAAGTTGGCTAAAATTGTAAAATTTAGCCAACTTGATTTTTAAAAATACATTAATCACGCAAAATAAAATCACTTTGACAGGGCGCTTCACCAGGGCTTTGATCTAATTTTGCATTTGGGCAATTTTTAGTAAAAAATAGCGCTTCTTCTAAAGAGTTCATTTGGCTGCAATATTGACGGTCATCACATTCATACTCTGGCTTTTCATAATCTGATAGTGTGATTTCACGGTTGTGACTGTAATTTAATTTTACGGGATCAATGATTTTTGTTTGCAGCGTTTCCGTTGGTGAGATGCCCCCATAATTAACTGCATAATAATCCCATGCGAAATAGCCGATAATGATGATTAGAAAAAACTTCCTCATGATGAATCCTTGTTATTATTGTTTAGACTAATGTGAATCGTGAGCGGTATTAAGGCCTAAACCTTATGGCCCAATCCGAAAGTCTTACTATAATAAGGTGAAGAAATAATATTAAGTAAAATTAGTGGCTTATGAATTAAATACGAAATTTCTGATAGTGTTGATAAATCAAAAGTTTGAACTTAACAACAGTTTTAAGTATTTAATCATTAGAAATGTTGGGTTTAGAAAACTAGTTAAATTAATTGCCGATACATGAAGATTACAATGTATATGCTTCCCATAAATTACGGTACGTAAAAAATAAAAAAGGGCAAAAAGCCCTTTTTTATTAGATGTTTAATTTCGCTGTCATTGTTGACAGTTTGGCATTGGTAAAGGATCAGTTTGATGAGATAGGGCAATATTCCATCATTTTTGACTTATTACTTTCAGTGGGCTCTTTACGATATTCGTCTAAGAAAAATTTACAAACTTTTTTGTCATACTTAATTATTTGATTTTCTTTAGAAGGAGGTTTGTATGAAGGCTTATGACTACGAACCTGAGTCTTTTTAGGTTGTGAAACTTGACTCATTGCTTTTGATGTAGCATCAGAAACGAGTTTCAACTGATACATAGTCCAAGCTTGATCAACACTCCAGATAGTTAAACCTGATAATGTTAAGCAAGCATATAATTTTAAATAATCGAATTGCATTTCAACTCCCTGTTTTAAGTGCTAACTCACCAACAATATCTAGTAATTGTTCTTGAAGATCAAATAAATATTTGTCTTGTACTTTAGTTTCGGATTTAAGCTTTTTGTACATGGTTTCATGTTCCTTAGCTGACCATTTGTAGCGATGCACAAACTGAACGTCTGACGGTTTTACTTTACCCCACGGTGTTGTCATAACGTTATTATGATATGAAATACTACATTCTGCCCACGGGCCAGTATCAGGCAAATAGCCTCGATACATTATCCAAATCAGTTTTTCGACTGGTTTACTGGCTTTATTTGCTTTTACATATCTCCTTACTTGTCGTTCACTTACTCCGAGTTCTTTAGCTCCTTTTGCGTAGTCATATCCGAATAGCGTAACGAACTGCAATTTAAAGTTGCCCATTGTGATTTACTCCTTTTTTAAAAATCACAATGCACACTCGATATCGGTGTAAGTGGTTTCGCTCCCCCCCTATTAGTATATGGGGGGAGGGTGTTTCCCTCGGCTGCTGTGCCGTCCTTAACTCAGCTTGGTTTATCAGAAGGCAATCAACTTTTGTTGAAAACAGACTAGGGCAGTGAGTGCGATGAGCTATTTCACTGAATTGATTCCCGACCCTAATAAACTGTACGTAAAATGGAAACGGTTTCGCGATGAAATGTGAATTTTCTGGAATGTATGACATGGCTACGCCATCCTCCAAGAACTGGAGATACAAAGGTGAGTGGTACGTAATAAATTTGTTCATTATTACGTACCGATACGAATATTACGTAAAAAATTACGTACCACTAAATGGCCTTTTTCATACGGCCTGTCCGGACATTTCTTGCCATAAAAGGTATATGGTCTGGGTTATCAATCAGAAACTCTATCATCTGTTTAATTTCAACTTCTGATTCGTCAGGTATCCAAAGGGTTACTTTCTTTAGCCCTTTAGCTTTTTGTTTCTGCTCGTATTTTTGGTTTCTAGTCATAGTGTCACCAGTGACATACTGTATGGTTGATTATTTTCTATCCCAAGCCGCTACGCTCAGGCTTCGCTTGGCGGCTTGGTCTATCAATTAAAATAGGGCATTTAGATCTATTGAATCCTC